>JAGHTY010000055.1 GCA_018065125.1 Candidatus Minthousia equi | reverse complement strand
TGCAAACTTCAAGTTGCGTAAGAAGATGCCAGTAGGTGTAATGGTTACTCTTCGTCGTGAGAGAATGTACGAATTCCTGGAAAGATTGGTACGCGTTGCTTTGCCACGTATCCGTGACTTCAAGGGTATTGAAAGTAAGTTTGATGGCCGTGGTAATTATACCTTGGGTATTCAGGAACAGATTATCTTCCCTGAAATCAACATCGATGGTATCACTCGTATCTTGGGTATGAACATTACTTTTGTTACTACCGCTAAGACTGATGAGGAAGGTTACGCTTTGTTGAAGGAGTTTGGCTTACCATTTAAGAACGCTAAATAAATTAGAATATGGCAAAAGAATCAATGAAGGCCCGCGAGGTGAAGAGAGCTAAGCTTGTTGCTAGATATGCAGAAAAGCGTGCTGCTCTGAAGAAGATTGTTAATACTTCTGAAGATCCTGTTGAGGCTTATGAGGCTGCACGAAAGTTGCAGGCTATTCCAAAGAATGCTAACCCTATCCGTTTGCACAACCGTTGCAAGTTGACTGGTCGTCCAAAGGGTTACATTCGCCAGTTCGGTCTTTCACGTATTCAGTTCCGCGAGATGGCTTCAAACGGTCTGATTCCAGGTGTTAAGAAAGCAAGTTGGTAATTCTTTTATTAATTATAAATATTGTCAGGGTAGTCCTGATTAATTTAAATTATTTTTTATGACTGATCCAATAGCAGATTATTTGACGAGACTGAGAAATGCAATTCAGGCAAAGCACAGAGTTGTAGAAGTTCCAGCCTCAAATTTGAAAAAGGAAATCACAAAGATCCTTTTTGACAAAGGTTACATCTTGAATTACAAGTTTATTCAGGATGGTCCTCAGGGAACCATTAAGGTGGCCTTGAAGTATGACACAGTTAACAAGACCAACGCAATCAAGAAGTTGATTCGTGTGTCAACTCCAGGTCTTCGTAAGTACACTGGTTATAAGGATATGCCGAGAGTAATTAACGGATTAGGTATTGCTATCATATCTACATCCAAGGGTGTAATGACAGACAAGGAAGCTGCCGACCTTAAGATTGGTGGTGAAGTTCTTTGTTATGTATATTAATAAGTGGAGGATAAAGCATGTCTAGAATAGGTAAATTACCAGTAGTTATCCCTGCAGGAGTAACTGTAGATTATAAAGACAACATTGTAACAGTTAAAGGTCCTAAGGGCGAACTGAAGCAGTTTGTTGATCCTTCTATTTCTGTTACCATCGAAAATGGTGAGATCTCTTTTGGCGTAGTTGAAGGCGCAACCGAAGATGTTAAGCAGCAGCAAGCTTTCCACGGTTTGTATCGTGCTTTGGTTAACAACATGGTTGTTGGTTGCTCAACTGGTTATAAGAAAGAATTGGAGTTGGTGGGTGTTGGTTATCGTGCTTCTAACAATGGTAACATCATCGAACTTTCTCTGGGTTATTCTCATAACATCTTTATCCAGTTGCCAGCTGAGATTAAGGTAGAGACAAAGTCTGAAAGAAATAAGAACCCACTGATCATTCTGGAGTCTTGCGACAAGCAGTTGTTAGGTGTGGTTTGTGCCAAGATTCGTTCTTTCCGTAAGCCAGAACCTTATAAGGGTAAGGGTATTAAGTTTGTTGGCGAAGTGATTCGTAGAAAGTCTGGTAAGTCAGCAGGTGCTAAGTAATTTTAAACTTTACGATTATGACAACTAAGAAAATAGAAAGACGAATTAAGATTAAATATAGAGTTCGTAATAAGATTTCTGGTACTGCAGAGCGCCCTCGTATGAGTGTGTTTAGAAGCAACAAGCAGATTTATGTGCAGATCATCGACGATTTGGCTGGCAAGACTTTAGCTGCAGCTTCTTCTTTAGGTATGACCGAGTTCGAGAACAAGAAGGACCAGGCTGCCAAGGTTGGTGCTTTGATTGCACAGAAGGCTCAAGAAGCAGGTATTACTAGTGTGATTTTTGACCGTAATGGTTATCTGTATCACGGAAGAGTTAAGGAAGTTGCTGATGCAGCACGTAACGCAGGACTTAAATTTTAATGATTATGGCAATTAATAAAGTTAGAATAAGTAACGATATCGAATTAAAAGATAGATTGGTTGCTATCAATCGTGTTACTAAGGTTACCAAAGGTGGTCGTACCTTTACATTTGCAGCAATCGTTGTTGTTGGTGATGGTAAGGGAGTTATCGGCTATGGTTTGGGTAAGGCTGGCGAAGTTACTACTGCTATCGCTAAGGGTGTTGAGTCTGCAAAGAAAAATCTGGTTAAGGTTCCTGTTTTGAACGGTACTGTTCCTCACGAGCAGGCTGCACGTTTTGATGGTGCTCAGGTTTTGATTATGCCAGCTTCAACCGGTACAGGTGTAGTGGCAGGTGGTGCAATGCGTGCCGTACTTGAGAGTGTTGGTATTACTGATGTTTTGGCTAAGTCTAAGGGTTCTTCTAATCCTCACAACTTGGTAAAGGCAACTATTGCTGCGTTGGCAGAAATGCGTGACGCTCGTACTGTTGCAGAGAACAGAGGTGTAAGCTTAACAAAAGTATTTAGAGGATAAGGAATAGCATATGGCAACTATTAAAGTAAAGCAGGTTAAGAGCCGTATCGGTGCTCCTGTTGATCAGAAGAGAACATTGGATGCTATGGGTCTTACAAAATTGAATCGTGTTGTAGAGTTGGAGGATACTCCATCTAACTTGGGCATGATTGCTAAGGTTCATCACTTGGTTAAAGTTGTTGACTAATCCATTAATCAGAAAAAATTTACGATATGAAATTAAATAGTTTAAAGCCTGCTGCAGGTTCAACTCATAGTAGAAAAAGAATCGGACGTGGTCCAGGTTCAGGTATGGGCGGAACTTCAACTCGTGGTCACAAGGGTGCAAAGCAGCGTTCTGGCTACAAGCAGAAAATCGGTTTTGAAGGTGGTCAGATGCCTATGCAGCGTCGTTTGCCTAAGTTCGGTTTCAAGAATATCAATCGTGTAGAGTATAAGGCTATTAACTTGAGCACTATTCAGGCAATGGTTGAAGCTAAGGGTTACGATAAGGTTGGTATTGCAGAATTTATTGCAGCTGGTTTCATTCAGAAGGGTCAGTTGGTTAAGATTCTGGGTAATGGCCAGTTGACTGCAAAAGTTGACGTTGAAGCTAACGCATTTTCAAAAACAGCAGAAGCTGCAATTGCAGCAGTTGGTGGTAACGCAGTAAAACTCTAATTCAATGAGAAAGCTTGTTGATACAGTTAAGAATATATGGAAGATTGAGGATCTAAGACAAAGGATCCTCATCACCTTCCTGTTTGTTGCTATCTATCGTTTGGGCTCATATATCATTCTTCCTGGAATTGATCATGGACAGCTCGATGCTTTGAGAAAACAAACTAGTGAGGGCTTGATGGCCTTGTTGAATGCCTTCTCTGGAGGTGCATTCTCTAATGCATCAATTTTTGCATTGGGTATCATGCCTTATATCACGGCTTCTATTGTTCTACAGCTGTTCACCATTGCAGTACCTTATTTCCAAAAACTACAGCGCGAAGGTGAAAGTGGCCGACGCAAGATTAATCAGTATACTCGTTATTTAACAGTATTGATACTTTGTTTCCAAGCTCCTTCATACTTGATTAACCTCAAGATGCAGGCAGCTTCAGCATTGAATCCTGATTTAGACTGGACTTGGTTTACTTTGTCATCAACCGTAATCTTAGCTGCAGGAAGTATGTTTATCCTGTGGTTAGGTGAGAGAATCACTGATAAGGGTATCGGAAACGGTATTTCGTTGATTATCATGGTTGGTATCATCGCTCGTTTCCCTAACGCTTTTGTTCAGGAATTTGTATCTCGCTTGGTTGAATCAGGTGGTGGCTTGGTTGCCTTCTTGTTTGAAATGGTATTCCTATTGTTGGTTATTTGTTTTGCTATTCTACTGGTTCAGGGTGTCCGTAAGGTGCCTGTACAGTATGCAAAGCGTGTAGTTGGCAATAAGACTATGGGTTCAGGTGCGCGTCAGTATATTCCTTTGAAGGTTAATGCTGCAAATGTAATGCCTATTATCTTTGCTCAGGCTATCATGTTCATTCCTTTGACTATTATTCAGATGTCAAGCGGTAATTCAACATGGTTGCAGCCTTTCATGGACCATACTACCGTAGCCTACAATGTAGTTTTTGCTTTGTTGATTATCATTTTCACTTATTTCTATACAGCTATTACTCTTAATTCTACTCAGATGGCAGAGGATATGAAGCGTAATAATGGTTTCATACCAGGTATTAAGCCTGGTAAACCAACAGCAGATTTCCTTGATAAGATTATGGATAGAATTACTTTCCCTGGTTCTTTGTTCTTGGCTTTGATTGCGGTTCTTCCTGCATTTGCTGGTAAGTTCGGTGTTAAGGCAGAGTTTGCACAGTTCTTTGGTGGTACTTCTCTTCTGATTCTGGTAGGTGTTGTATTGGATACCTTGCAGCAAATTGAGAGTCATTTGATGATGCGTCATTATGACGGTTTGTTGAACTCAGGACGTATTAAAGGTCGTTCTGGTGTAGCTGCCTATTAAGGAAGAATTATCATTATGATATTTCTGAAAACTGAAGATGAGATAGAACTTTTAAGAGAAGCCAATCTCTTAGTAGGTAAAACTTTGGCTGAGTTGGCAAAGCTGATACAACCAGGTGTTACAACAAAACAATTAGATAAGGTAGCAGAAGAATTCATTCGTGATCATGGGGCGATACCAACTTTTAAGGGTTTCCCAAATCCTTATGGTGGACCTTTTCCTGCATCTATCTGTGCATCGGTGAATGATGTTGTGGTTCATGGTATACCGAATGACATTCCACTAAAAGATGGTGACATTGTTTCTGTGGATTGCGGTACAAAGCTTAATGGTTTTTGTGGTGATTCTTGCTATACTTTTCTAGTTGGAGAAGTTTCTGCTGAAGTCAAGCAGTTATGTAAGACTACAAAAGAGGCTTTGTACAAGGGAATAGAACAAGCTGTTACCGGTCGTAGATTGGGTGATATCAGTTATGCAATAGAATCTCTTTGTACGGAACATTCCTACGGAGTTGTAAAAGAGTTTGTAGGACATGGGGTTGGCAAGGAAATGCATGAGGATCCTCAGGTTCCTAATTATGGAAGAAGAGGTACTGGTCCTTTACTAAAAAAAGGTTTGTGCATTGCTATTGAACCAATGATTACTTTAGGTTCACGTCAGATATATATGGAATCAGACAAATGGACTATAAAGACAAGAGATGGAAAAGCAGCAGCACACTACGAACATTCTTTGGCTGTTCGTCCTGGTAAAGCAGATATCTTATCTTCTTTTGAAGAGATAGAAAAAGTTTTAGGTGATAAAGCAATTTAATATGGCAAAACAATCCGCTATAGAAATCGACGGAACCGTTGTTGAGGCACTGTCGAATGCAATGTTTAAAATTGAACTTGAGAATGGGCATGAGATTACTGCTCATATCTCTGGAAAGATGAGAATGCATTACATTAAAATTCTTCCTGGCGATAAAGTTCGTGTGGAGATGAGTCCATACGATTTGACCAAGGGCAGAATATCATTTAGATATAAATAAAAATATAATAAGATATGAAGACAAGAGCATCATTGAAAAAGCGTACTCCTGACTGCGTAATTGTACGTCGTAAAGGAAGACTGTTTGTTATTAACAAGAAGAACCCTAAGTACAAGATGCGTCAGGGCTAATTAATTAAAAATAGAAGAATAAATATTTCTAATATATGGCAATAAGAATTGGTGGTGTTGATTTGCCTCAGAATAAGCG
>JAGHTY010000086.1 GCA_018065125.1 Candidatus Minthousia equi | reverse complement strand
TATATGTAGTGTCTCACTGTCTGTTTAGTATCTTATGGGTGCATTTCTTCCTTCTGCGGAAGAGTTGACATAGTTGCCCCGTATAGTCTTGCGGAATTTGTTGAAACGGTATACCACGGTCAGCTGCGCAGACGTGTTAAGGAGAGACCTGCTCTGAGAGTACACTGACAGATGTCCTGCCTGTATGGTTTCAGAGAAGTACTTCTTAAGCAGGTTGTTTCCATCCAGTTGAAAGGTCCAGTTGCTGGTGTTGTAACTTATCCCCAGGGATACAGTATAATAAGGCCTTGTGATTCGTGGCATGTCAATTGATTTTGTCTTGCCCCTAAATCGACCAGACAAGACCAGGCCCTTAACCAGCTGCCAGTAGTTCCGCACATCCAGTGTGTAGCATGTCTTGTTGGGCAGTTTCTCACCCAGATAGACGAAATCCTTAAAGTTATGGTCGGCCGTAACCGATACATCCACTGATGCCAATGTTCCAAACTCTTTGCTATAGTTCATGAATAAACCAAGGCAGGTGGCTTTCACCGCCATTGATGTCTGGCAGATGACACGCGGGTCATCCTCGTCGTATGTATAGACCAGTTGCGTTTGCTTGTCGATGATATCCAGCGAGGTACCAAATGAGAGCCCTAGCTTCCTAAGGCTTACATTGTAATTGATGGAATAGCACTTGATAGGGTTAGGCAGCCATGCATTCTTCTTGTACATGTACTTGTCAATATAAACCTTGGTCGTATCCATGCTGTATAGGGAAGGAACAATGGTTGAATAGGTGGCTCCCAGGCTCATCTGCACGGCATCAGAAGGCTTGAAACTTGCATTCAGGTATGGAACCACAGAGGCTGTTACTGGTTCTATATTAATCGCCTCGCCGTTCCTGAAGGCTTTTCGCGCAAACCTTTCTATCCCCAGGCTTGCGTTGATATACCACTTGCCAACAGAATAGGACAGTCCAAGGTCTGCCTCGAATACATCCTCCTTGTTTCTCGTAGTATAAAGAATAGGCGAATCTGTTTCCTGCTGGTTAAGGTAGTTGTAGTTTCCTGTACCATGGCTATAGCGAATCTCGGAAGAAAAATCCAGTGATGCACCCAGGGATTTTTCATAGCTTACAGAAGACGAAACGTTGTGATGGCTTGACGTTATGTTCTGGAACGTCTTGCCCTGAGTGCCAGATTCCATGTCGAGCATGTTGTTTTCGGTATCCTGGTTGGCATAGCCGTAGCCCACATCCACAGTTAGGGTACCTCCCTTGCCTGAATATTGGTATCTGCCGGTTACAGAATGAGAAACCTGACCCATGTCCATGACGTGTTCAGAATGCCACTGGCTGCTCTGCCCTTCCTGAAAGCGGATGGCATCGTTAAACGACCCGATGACAGTAGGCAGTGACTGCAGTGAGTACTGAATGCTGAAAGAGTTGGCAGGGTTATGCTTGTACTCAATGCCTGTGTTCAGTGAATGTGAGTGCCTGTTCAAGTTCTCCCTAATGCTACGGTTCTCTGTCACCACACCTTCGGGATAGTCAAATGTGTTGTTCTTGAAGGAAGGTATGTTGCTGGTCTTGTCATATGTATACGAGTACCCCACATATCCGTTCCATTTGCCATTCTGCAGGTTTATGGTAACACTTGGGTTTTCAGAGAAATTCCCCCAGTCGCCTAAGGCTGTTGAATGATAGAGGTAGGCGCTGGCATAATCCTTCAGGTTTTTCTTCAGGGTTATGTCAACAAGGGCTTTTCCGTCGGAGAAGGCAGAACGGTTCCTGTCCAGCGAAATCCTTTCAATCCTGTCGGGAGTAACAAGCTGCAGTTCTCCCGGGCGTGGCCTTCTGCCGTTTATCCTGTAGGTTACTTCGCCGCCACCCACCAGATACAGCTGGCCGTTTATGTTCTTTGTAATGCCAGGCAGCCTGAGCAGCAGTTCCTTTGTGCTAACCTCCTTGGAAAGGCTTCCGCCTGCTATGCTGTAAACCTCTTTACCTTTTTCCAGGCTTACGTTTATCAGTTTTGAGGTTACTACCACCTCGTCAAGCAGTTTGGACAGGGAAGGCAGGAGTATGTCGCCCAGGTTCTCGTCCTTGTTTGTCAGGGGCAGGGATTTCTGCTCATAGCCTGGTGCCAGGAAGTAGATGGAGTGTGGCATGTCCTGTGCATCAGTATAGGTCAGGCTGAAGGCGCTGTCGTGAAAGGTCTCCGATGCCAGCTCGGTCTTCAGGCTGTCCTGGCGCACCACCACTACGGTATAGCTGCAGCCAAGGGGCTGTGCCTCCTCGGTAAGCAGTTTTCCTGAAATGGTAACAGGTGTCTGTGCCATGCACAGACCCTTTACCATCATCAGGAATAGAATAATAATTCCTCTTCTCATCACATAAATTAACTATTAAGTGTTTTTTTGCTGTATCTGTTAATTGCCTTCTGTTGGGGAACTTGGTACTTTACCAGTGCAAGGCTTGAGATTGGTAATGCAATAGTTTTTCCCACAATCCTCTTCATTTTTATTACAATGGTTTACTGTACACGACCCAGAATTATCACTACAGTGATTATCTGTGCAGTTACCAGTTGCACCACCAAACACTTCGGCCAATTCACTCTCCAATGCATCCGTTGGCTTCAAGATTACTTCAAATTCCTTTTCCATTTCTTTAACTTTTAAGATTTAACATTGTCTTTTTCTTCACTGTATATCATTTCCAATATAGAGTCAAGCATTGTAGATTGATATGAACATGTTCCGTGTTTCTGCAATCCCTTTGCGGTGGTATATCTGTGCTGTGGGCAGCCACCTTCACATACAGGAAACAGAAAACACTGTTCGCATCTTGGGTCACACATCTTGTCCATGTCAATTGCATAGTGTGCCAATAACAGGTAGTTCTTACTCTTGTCATCCATCAAAGAGGCTACCATTCTTTCCTTTCTTCCCAGATCCGACCAGCACTTATACACATCGCCATTTGGCGCAATCAAGAAACTGTTAAGGGAATTTGCCATGCACACGCCCAATGTACTTTTGGGGAGAAGAGACTTAGCACTAATAATCCCATTCTCTGTCTGAAGCTTTACAAAATCGGATTTCTCCTCATTATTCAAACAGGAAACATCACAATTCCCGTAATCCTCAACAAAGGCATGATACGGATGAATGTTTTCTGTTCCTTTCCATTTTTCCTTCAAGAGGGCAACCAGCTGGGTGTACTGTTCAGAATTCTTTTTGCTGATGTTTACCCGAATATTAAATCTGCACCTGGGCAATTGGCTGGCAGCATTCAGCACGTTTGATACGATTACATCAAATGTTGGCGTTCCGTTTTTTGCCTTACGAAGTCTGTCGTGCATGGCAGGAAGACCGTCTATCGTAACCTGAACATCTTGTAGGTTATGGCTCTTGAAAAAAACGATTTTGTCCTGGGTCAGATAATAACCGTTTGTAATTAGGC
>JAGHTY010000019.1 GCA_018065125.1 Candidatus Minthousia equi | reverse complement strand
TTTTGTGACAGATCTGTGTGAAACTATTATTTAAGTTAATTTATTAGCTTTACAAATTATAATAACATTTAAGAGAGTTTCTTCTTAATTGAAAACATATATTCGAAGAAGCAGGAATATATGTTTACGAAATGGACAAAAGTTGATATAACAAAAGAATTGAGTGCGAAGATATCCTAGGAAGTATACTCCTAAGGAGAAGATAACACTCATAAAGGTGCCGAGCACAGCCGTCTGCAATTTCACACACATAGCGACGCACAGTGATCACGGATCACATACAAGGGACTTCGGCGATTGGGTCCCTTATTTTTACACTTTAACACGCCAAAGTTTTTATGTATCCATAAATTGCGTTAATAACGTTAAATGTGCATCTAGTTGAAATCCTGTCGGATTCTCAAATGATTTTTTTATCTTTTAGTATATAAATAGGCGATAATAGTTGTTTGCAAAGTTATGTCATGATTCCTCCAAAAACGCCAGAAGAGATAAAGAAACTACCCACGCTTCGCGAGGTGATAATTCACTTTGCGGGGGTAACGGATGATTTTGATTTTGATGGTGGATGGCTGTCGAGAGAACACGCTTTTCCACCCGATTTGAAGTGGAATATTCCGATGGTGGACTATTATAATCAGGCCGAGAACGAGGATTTTATCGTGGTACAAACACAAAGAGGACGGCATACACTCAAGCCTAATCTACGAAGCAGACCTTTTTTGTTCCGTGGGCAAAATACTGATTATGGCAGCATTATTTCAAGCTTTACGCAGCAGGAGTTTCGGAATGGGAAACGTGTGCAGAATCGTGTCGAAAACCGTGAGAAACATTTGATAGCTAACCTGAAGGCCGAAGATTTTATGGCCCTTCTCAAAACGCATCCGCTGTTCATGATGCTCGACAGGGGTGTTGTCCTTGCACCAGAAACAAAGCCCATCTTCATAAACATGAACTACTATGGACTGGCGCAACATTATAATTTCAGGACGGGACTGATAGATTTTACCACTGATATAGATGTGGCATGTTTTTTTGCCTGTACTTGTAATAAGGGAAACGATAAATACGAGTGCATAACCGATTCATCGCGCTATGGGGTGCTGTATGTGCACAAGATAGAACCTGGTATGACATTCAAAACCTATGGATTTACTACCATAGGATTGCAGCTTTATCCTAGGAGTGGTGCACAGAAAGGAGTGTGCTTTAATGAGCATGAAACGATGTTTGATGTAAATAAACTGGTACAACCTGTGTATTTTCGTCATGATGCCGATGTGTCACAGCATATTTTCGAGGTGATGGATGGGGGAAAGAAACTCTTTCCGTCAGATTCTATCAGCAAGTATGCAAAGATAATCCTAGATGGAAACGAGGTTACTGGCGCCACTTTTGCCAACAACCTGTATTCAAATTGTGATGATTACAATGAGAACCTTAGGGTCTTGAAACGAAATAATATAAAGGTAAACTGGCACAAAGTGATGCATTTCACCTCCGAGATGCTGAATGATTTGAAACTCGATTTGAAGAACGGCCTTTGGGAGCAATTCTGTAGTCAAATATACTTTGCCGATCACAAGAAAGGAAAGCAAATGCACGAATCGCTGTTGAACTTGCCTCGCAATCCAGCCTATCAACACTATTTTGATGTGAAGGAGTATTCCCGCATCATAGCTTATGACGATGCTCTTCATCAATGTGCTGCCCGAAATGCCCAACTTCTGCAATTAAGAAAAGATAGCAGCCACAACTTCTGATGTGAAGTGTGGCTGCTTTTTGTACTGATATGCATTCTTGTCATTTTCTTGTGTTTTTTATGATATACCGATCAAAATAAGATAGGATTTGAAAAAAATAAGGCATTTTCTTTGTTGTAACTGAAAATTAGTTACCTTTGCATTGTTTTAAACAAAAATATGACAACAAAAAGTAAACTGTTGGAAAGATTCCTTCGTCAACCTAGTGATTTTACGTTTGATGAAATGGAGAAACTTTTGTTGGGATTTGGATACACAAAATCCAATAAAGGAAAAACATCTGGTTCTAGAGTAATATTCAAAGGAGCTCAGGGCAAACCAATAATGTTACATAAACCACATCCTGGTAATATTATCAAAGGGTATGCAATGAAGCAGGTGCTTGAAGAATTAAAAAGAAATGGAAATCTATAAATAATCAAAGATGAATACGCTTACTTATAAAGGTTTTTTAGGTTCTGTGAGTTTCTCAGAGAAGGATGGTGTTTTCTTTGGGAAGATAGAAGGTATTGAGGGATTGGTAAACTTTGAAGGTGAAAGTGTTTCTGAGTTAACAGATGCCTTCCACGAGGCAGTTGATGATTATATTGCCTATTGTGAGGAAGAAGGTTTAGAACTTCATAAAAGTTATACAGGTGCTTTGAATGTTCGCTTGAGTCCCGAGACACATAGTCGTGTTGCTGTTTTAGCAAAACAAGCGGGCATATCTATTAATGCATTCATAAAAAGTGCAGTTGAAAGCAAGATTGCTGCAATGTTATAACGAAATAATAGTTCTCTTTGCATTTGAACGTAAACGAGGCAGCCATACTTCCCTTTCGGAAGTGTGGCTGCTTTTTTGAAAATTCAAGATGTATTATTTGTCAGTTTGTGAATTTGATGTATCTTTGCATCACGAACTCTTCGTGACGAACATTTCGTGACAATTTTTACATGATAAGAATATGGTAAGCAATAAAGGTGAATTTAATCCGTTTTTACTTTTCGGCTATAGGGCGGAGGACTACTTCTGTGATCGTGAAGACGAGTTTCAGGCATTGAAGGCAGCCTTGTCAAATGGTCGGAATGTAACACTTGTTAGTCCACGACGTATGGGAAAAACAGGACTTATCAAACATGTGTTCAATAGAATCGAAAAGAGTGGTGAGGCTCGGTGTTTCTACGTGGATCTTTACCAAACAGACAGTCTGGAATCGCTAGTGAAAAAACTGGGACTTGCAGTCCTTGGTACTTTGGATTCCAGAAAGCAGAAAGTGCAGAAGGTCTTAGCTGCGTTTAAATCACTACGACCATCTTTGAGTTTTGATGCCATAAGTGGAGACCCTTCTTTTTCGGTGGATGTCCGTCGGGAAACGGCAGAAATGTCTCTGACCGAAATCCTTAATTATATGGAAAACTCAGGCTCGCGTTGTTATGTGGCATTTGACGAATTTCAAGAAGTTGCAAACTATAAGGAAAAAAAGATAGAGGCCCTTTTGAGGTCGTACATACAGAGTTTGGTGAATGTTAGATTTGTGTTTTCTGGCAGTCAAAGACATGTGTTAGAGAATATGTTTGTGTCGGCTTCAAGACCTTTTTACCAAAGTTCTGAGATAATGCATCTTGGGTGTATTGACAAGGATAAATACAAGGCGTTTGCCCAAAAACATTTGTTAAGTCATAAACAAACAATCGAAGACGAGGCTTTTGATTGCTTATATACAAAGGTCTTTGGCCATACATGGTATATTCAATTCATGCTTAACCGATTGTATGAACGTGGTATGGCATGTATAAAACTGCAGGATGTGGAAGACATGTTTGATGTTGTGCTTAAGACTAATGAAGTAACTTATCAAACATTCTTGCGTGTTCTCACACCAGGACAAGGAAATGTTATAAAAGCCATTGCTATGGAGGGATGTGTTAACGAGTTGCAAGGACAACACTTTCGTACCAAATACGGTTTATCTGCTGCCAGTTCGGTGAAGTCGGCAGTTGAAGCATTGGTAGAGAAGGAGTTCTTGCTTGATACTCTTTCCGGATATGAAGTTTATGACCGTTTCTTTGCTTTGTGGTTACAAAGTATAGGATGATCTCAAAAATACATAAAAGCAGCCATACTTCCCTTTCGGAAGTGTGGCTGCTTTTGTTTTAGATAGAAACAGGCTGTAGGTGCCGGTACTCCAGAATGGTATCGAAGCAGGGGCAGGCCTTGATGAACTCGTTGGGTGTGATGCGCCCGTCGTGGTTCAGGTCTGGACTCATGTCGCGATGCCCTACAATCAGGGCAGTGGGGTAGCGCTGGTGCAGTTCCTTGAGCAGTTGCTCCAGTGCCTGTTTCTGCTGTGGCGTTCGGGTGTCGGCAGGGTAGAACGCTTTCTTGTCGCCCTCGGGGGCACGGCGCAGTCCACCAATATAGCACACTCCAATGCTGTGGAGGTTGTGGTTCTTGCAGTGAGCGCCGGTCAGTTCCTCGGGCCTGCCTTGTTCTATGGCTCCGTCTAGCCTTACCACCCAGTGGTAGCCAATCTGGGCAAATCCCCTGGCACGATGCCATTCGTCTATTTTTGCTGCGCCAATGTCCATCCCTTCGGGTGTAGCGCTGCAGTGTAAAATTATTAGGGTAATATTTCTCATTTTGGAAAAACTGATATTAAAACTTTTCTCTTCATTTGCTTACCTCGGCTTCGCCTCCTACAGCGATTTTCAATTCCTTTGTCTTGAAACTTTATTCTTTCTTTTCTTTCGTGCAAACGAAAGATAAGAAACAAAAGAAAGGTTGCCCGCTGCGTCTCCAGAAGCTAAAAAGCACTTTCAATTGCTAAGTCGCAAAAACTCGTGCTTTGCACTCAAACAGTTTGCGCCTCTTTACGCATTCTCAAGCACTTTTCTTCACGCTTCTTCCGCCAAGGCGGGACTACTTGTTGACTCGTTGACTTGTTGACATGTTGACTCGTTGACTCGTTATCTCATACAACTAGATACGCCAAAGGCAGTAGCCACAGCACTGGCAATGCTGATGATGAGTTGAATAACCCATTTTATTGTTTCTCTTTTCATAAATTAGACCATCTATATCCCCCTTCGCTCGAACTTGTTCGCTTGCGTAACAACGTGGAGCAAGAAAGGGGGACTTTGTTACTTAATCCGATCCCCCCAAGTCCCTCCCTTTAAGGGAGGGTTAGGGAGGGTCGTTAAATTAATCCATCATCACCACCTGGCTGTTGTCCGTTGTCGGTAGCCTGTTGTCCACCCGAAGGGTTACCTCCCGAAGGGTTCTGACCATTGTCGGTAGTCTGTTGACTGTTGTCTGTAGTCGTGCCGCCAGGCACATTATCGCCCGAAGGGCTTTCGCCCTTTACTGAAGGAGAAGCAGCCTTCTTGGCTTTCTTGATTTCGGCATCCTCCTCCTTGGTAAGAACCTGGTTCAGGACAAGATCCTCGTCGTGGCGAAGGTCGCGGAAGTTCTTGCCAGGAGTCCAACGAACCTCGATGGTGGTGATGTTGGTCTGTGTGTTGAAGTCGGTCATGGATGGAGCACCAGGACCACTCAACTTCAGTGAGAACACGCCAAGGTCGGACAGCTGCACGCGCTTGCCGTTCAGAAGCTGCTCTTTCAGGCATCGCATCACCTCTACCACTACTGCCAGGACATCGCCCTTGTGGTACTTGCTGTCGTGACTTACTACATGCTCGGCAAACTGCTCGAAGGTCATCACGCTGCCCACCTGTGGGTAAGCATAGAAGCGAACTTCGGCCTTGTCGGCGCTGGTGTTAAATGAAACATTGCCGTTCTCGTCCTTCAAAAGACGAATCTTACGGGGTGCTACAGAATAATTTACTGCCATTTCTTGTTTGGTTTTAAAGTTAATAATTTGGTTCCATCAACCGCTTTTTACGTTTAGTATCAAACGGGGCCCACGTTTAGTATCAAACGTTATGTGCGATTGATATCAATCGGAATGTACGTTTAATATCAAACGTTTTTCCTTTTGGCAATACAAAGATACGACAGGGTGAATAGTCGCTGTCGGGCATTGGCGTACATTGACTGATTTGGCGCAATTTGGCGGATATTGGCGCGATAAAGTACTGAAAATGTGATGATAATTGTTTCTTTTTTGCTATCTTTGCAGATAGTAAAAAAGGACAACAGACGACAGACAACCGACTACAGTCTGTAGTCAGAAAAACGTGTTTTTTTCATGAGAAGTTACACCAAGAGTGAGTTAGCAGAGATGGCTGGCGTTTCTGCCAGGACCTTTACCCGATGGCTGTCGCAGCACAAGTTGCAGCTGCAGCAACTGGGCATTTCACCCAATGCTAAGATCATCCCACCTGTAGGGGTGAAGTATATCTGTGATAAGTATGGAATCTCTTTTGATTAGGGATGAAATCAGTAATGAGTAATGAGTTTAGAGTCATGAGTCTGCTATCGCCGAGTTAATTAGATTAGTGATATTCTTCTCATTAAAATTTGATGGTGTGGAGTTTTCTGTGTTTCTTTGCAAAATAAAATAAAAAGCAAATAAAAAGCAAATAAAAATGGCAGATACTACAGCTTCTGCTCCACGTGTTAAAAAGCACAAGAGTGGAATAGAAAAGGCTTTAGATGATGTAAAGCACGGAAGAGTGTATAAGGCGGAAAGCGTTGATGATATGTTTAAACATATTTTAGAGAATGCATCTCCTAATAAAACAACCATGAACGCTATGAAGGAAGTTAAAAAAGGGCAGGTAGTGGAATATGCATCATTAGATGATTTCAAAAAGCGTATGTATGAGTTATAATTTAGGTGCAACTTATTACCTTTTAAACCCCTTAAACTGGAGCCAAAGGCGACAGTCCGTTGTCTGTTGTCCGTTGTCCGTTGTCTATTAAATCCGCCACATCGATTTTGCGTTCTTTCTGGGTGGGTGTGGCAAGGCGCTCAAGGATATCGGACACATAGATGGGTGTTTGGATGAGTTCTTCTGCTTTCAATGCTACTCTCTTCCAGAGGTTATAGGCTTCCTGGTTTGGATCGGTATCAGGAAAGAGGATGATCTTTCTGCCTTTCAGGGGAAGGAACATCTGAGGGGTGAGGGCAGTAAGTCCGCCACTAGCAAGCCAACAGGTCGCCTTCGGCTCTGGTTTGATGGGGCTTTCGCTCCAGTTTGAGGAGTTTGAGGGGTAGTCCTTCGGATGATCGCTGATTTCCGACATGATAACGGCAGTTTTCTCGCTCTCTACAAT
>JAGHTY010000114.1 GCA_018065125.1 Candidatus Minthousia equi | reverse complement strand
AAGCTGCTGGCAGGTGGTGTTGTAACTGCTTTGTTTGTGGCGATGCAGGTTAAGGCAAACCATGTGCAGATGAGCTATTATTTCCTTTTCTGCATGGCATTTATGGCTATTGCTTATCTGGCAAAGGCGATAAAGGAAAAGCAACTGGTGCAGTTTGCAAAATCTACAGGTGTGCTTGTTGTTGCCGGAGTAATAGGTGTTTGCGTAAATCTTTCTAACCTTTATCATACCTATGAATATAGCAAGGAAACCATGCGTGGAAAGAGTGAGTTGGTTAAGGCTGATGCCGAAAATCAAACCTCTTCTGGCTTGGAACGTAGTTATATCACACAATGGAGTTATGGCATTGATGAGACGTGGACTTTGCTAGTACCTAATGTAAAGGGTGGTGCATCGGCACGTGGCAGCCAGTTCTTGCCTTTGTCGCAGAACGAGGATGCCATGAAGCATGCCAATCCAGAATTGTATTCTGTTTATAGTCAGTTGCCTCAGTATTGGGGTGAGCAGCCAGGAACGCAAGGCCCTGTTTATGCAGGTGCTTTGGTAATGGCGTTGTTCTTGCTAGGTGCCATCATTGTTAAAGGTCCTATGAAATGGGCACTTCTGGGTGCTACTTTCCTCTCTTTCCTATTTGCATGGGGAAAGAATTTTATGCCATTTACCGATTTCTGCATCGACTATATTCCGATGTATGCCAAGTTCCGTGCAGTATCTTCGGCCCTTGTTGTTGCAGAGTTTACCATACCTTTGCTGGCAATGCTGGGTTTGAAGGAATTCTTTGATGGTGGTGCTTTTGCCAACTATAAAAAACAATTCTTCACAGCCTTTGGATTGACTGGTCTTGCTGCATTGATGCTGGCTATTGCTCCTGGTGTATTGGGAACTTGCGTTTCATCAGGCGAGATTAATGCTATTCAAAATGGTGTTGATCCATCCATGCAGGGAATGGTGTTGAGCAGTTTGGATGAAATGCGTCGTGCAATGCTTTCTGCCGATGCTTGGCGTAGTTTTGGCTTTATTGCTGCTGGTGCCATTGCCTTGTTGGTATATGGCTATGGCATGAAAAAATATGATGACAAGCGTAAGATTGTATTTGTTGCTTCTGCCTTGATTGTTCTTTGTGTTTGGGATATGTGGCAGATAAACAAGCGCTATCTGAATGATGATATGTTCATCAGTAAGAGTCAGATGGGTAATGCCTTTGTGCAGACAGATGCTGATAAGATGATTCTTGAGGATAAGACCTTAGATTATCGTGTATTGCGTATGGCATCCAATGCTTTCTCTGAAAACAAGACTTCTTACTGGCACAAAAGTGTAGGAGGTTATCATGCTGCCAAGCTTCGTCGTTATCAGGAGTTGATCGATGCACATATCGATGCAGAAATCAATGCTTTGTCGCAGGCAGCCTATAAGGTAGAGGGAGATTTGTCGCAGGTGAGTGATTCAGTAAGTCCTGTTATCAATATGCTGAATACACGTTATTTGGTATTTCCAACTCAGCAAGGCGATACTCCTATTTCAAATCCAAATGCCTATGGAAATGCTTGGTTTGTCAATCAGGTAAAATATGTAGAAAATGCCAATCAGGAACTGGATAATACAGGTGTAATGAATCCTCGATTCGTGGCAGTTGTAGATAAGCAGTTCAAGGAACAATTGGGTAATGCTCCAGAAACATTGCCTGTTGATTCTGCTGCTAGCGTCAAATTGTTGAGTTATTCTCCTAATAAACTAAGTTACGAAGCACAAAGCCAAAAGGGTGGAGTAGTGGTGTTCTCTGAAATCTACTATCCTGGTTGGAAAGCAACCATTGATGGAAAGGAAGCACAGATTGGTCGTGCCAACTATGTGTTGCGTGCCATGAATGTTCCTGCAGGAAAACATACCATTGAAATGGAGTTTGATCCACAAAGCATCCATACTACCGAAACAATTGCATGGATTGCATTTGGTATTCTGCTGTTGGGAATGGTAGCAGGTTTGGTTGTGTATTTAAAGAAGAATAAGAAAGAAGCATAATGCAGTTGCTTGCCGATATTGTGATGAGGCCTGATACTGCTACTTTAGTGAAGCAGTTGCAGGATGATGTGGTAAAGCTTAGCTGGGCTCGCACCTTGGATAAGGTGCAGATTCAGTTCTTGTTTTGTGCTATCTTGTTTCTCTTGTCTTCTGTGGTTATGCTGTATTTCTATATGCGTAGAAAACGCAAGCAGGAGGTGCAGAAAGAACGTCGCTTGCGCATTTTTCAGGAGGCACATTATCGTTTGGCACAGATGCACGAAGAAGGCAATCAGAAGAAGGTGCGCAATATGGAAGTGCAACGTTTGTTCCATTGTGCTCGTACCGAGGAATTGAAGGTTACCGAACAAGATTGGGCAGCTTTGCTAAGATTTGTTTCCGATTCATGGCCTCAGTTTATACCTGCCTTGCAGATGAAAGCACCAAAGATTACCCAAATAGAGTTGCGCATCTGTATGCTCATCAAAATATCAGTATCAGTTACGGATATTGCTTATCTGGTAAACCGAACAAAGCAGGCGATTACGGTATCTCGTTCTCGTCTTTATAAGAAGATAACAGGTGAAGAAGGAACGGCAGAACAGCTGGATAAGCTTATAATTGACCTTGAAAATCTGTGAACAAATTGTTCACATGCAGTTGTAAGATATTAGAAATCAGCGTTCTAAAAGTGTGAACTTTTTGTGAACGCTTTTTTTGTGCTTTTTTGTTATCTTGCCGTATCTTTGCATCGTAATCATTGTGACGTCTATACTGTCTTAGGACAGAAAAATTGTTTTTCTCTGTGCATTGCCCAGCTTTGTCAAATCATTGTAATGACAAGGTTGGGTAATGTCGTAAAAAAGACTTACCTTTGCATCATGCAGAAAAAAGTATCGGTGGTAATGTGCACCTATAATGGTGCTGCTTTCGTGGGGCAACAACTGGATAGTGTGTTGGCCCAGACATATCCTTTGCATGAAATCATTGTTCAGGATGATGGTTCGAAAGACAATACTTGGGAGATACTTGAAGATTACGCCAATCGTTTTCCTGTGATTCACCTTTATCATAATGAAGGCAGAAAGGGTATCAATGGTAATTTCTTCTCGGCTTTGCATCGTGCTACAGGAGATTACATTGCTATTTGTGACCAGGATGACATTTGGGAAACTAACAAGATAAAGTTGCAGTTACAAGCCATAGGTTCAAAGTTGATGTGTGGCGGTTTCTCTAAACCTTTTTCTTCAGATGGTTTTCCTGTGAAATGGGATGATCGAGTTCCTTGTCTTCATGCGCTTCGATTGGCATATCTTAGTGAGGTTCCAGGTCATGTTCAGCTTATCCGAAAGGAATTATTGGATTTGCTGCCAGCGCAAAGTATGGTAACCATGCTTTATGATTGGCAATTGCAGTTCATTGCCAGCGTTGCCGAACAGATTGCCTTTGTACCAGAGGTGCTGGTGAATTTTCGCAGGCACACCCAGGCAGCAACTGCAACGAAACCAATTGAAACAAAAGGAAAGGAAGGCAGGAAGACTTTCTTCTTCTTGCTAAGCAACCATTCGCCATTGCATGGATACCTGAAGCAACGCTTGCAGCAGATAGAGAAAATGCAGGATTTCTTGGAGAAAAAGAATCCAGATATGTTTGCAACAGAAAGCGTAGCATTGGTACGAAAGATGATAAAGTATCATTGCAAGCGTAACTTCATTGGTTATATTCAGCTTACGTTTTTCTGCATCAAGCATCGCGACCTTTTGTTCCATGCTCCAGAGCCAAAACCTTGGAAAGCAAGGTTAAGGGCAGCATATTTCCCTTTGTATTGCCTTAATTATTATCGTGGGATTGTAGAGAATTAAAAAAAGCACTATCTTTGCACATGTTATGGAGAAGAATGTAGCAGTAATATTTGCAGGTGGTTCAGGTATCAGAATGAACACCAAATCACGCCCCAAGCAGTTCCTTGAATTGCATGGAAAACCTATCATTATCTATACGCTGGAACTATTCGAGAATCATCCGGAAATAGATGGCATTGTGGTGGCTTGTATCGAATCATGGATTCCATACCTCAACAAATTGCTGCAGAAATTCGAAATGACAAAGGTGGTTGCTGTTGTTCCTGGAGGTGAAACAGGTCAGGAATCTATCTACAATGGATTGAAGGCAGCTCAGGCAAATTTCCCAGAGGATAGCATCGTGCTGATTCACGATGGCGTTCGTCCTTTGATAAACGAGAATACCATTACCGATAATATTCAAACTGCCAGAGAAAAGGGCAATTGCATTACTTGCATCAAGGCTTCGGAGACATTGGTGGTAAAGCAGGAAGATGGTTCCTTGCAGATTCCTACCCGAGAGAATTCTCTTATTGCCAGAGCACCTCAGACATTCCACTTGAATGATATTCTGGCAGCACACGAAAAGGCATTGTCAGAGGGAAAGAATAATTTCATCGACTCTTGTACCATGATGAGTGCGTATGGCCATAAAATGGCTACCATCATAGGGCCAGTTGAGAATATAAAGATAACTACTCCTACCGATTTCTTCATGTTCCGCGCTATTGAAGACGTGCGCGAAAACTCACAGATTTTTGGTTTCTAAAACAGATTTGTCATGGCCAATACTTATCTGCAGCAATTTAACAAAGAGCATCTTCGTGCATCTCAGCTAAAGCAGTTGGAGATGTTGAAGGTAATTGTGCAGATATGTGAACGTCATAACCTAACTTATTGGCTGGATGCAGGCTCGCTGTTAGGAGCAGTTCGCCATGGAGGTTTCATTCCTTGGGATGATGACATGGATATTGCCATGCCAAAGGAAGATATGGAGCGCTTTGCTCAGATAGCAGAAAAGGATTTGCCTTCTCATCTGTTTGTGCAGAATAAGCAAACCGATAAGGGTTATCGCTTTCAGCACTACAAGGTGGTAGACAAGAATTCGTTTTATGTGCAGCCAGATGATGACTTTGAAAGTAGTTATCAGAAAGGATTGTTCATTGATATCTTTCCTTATATAGATTATCCTTCCTTGCCAAATTGTGTGAAAAAAAAGTACTTGAGGGGAATGTGTGTGGCATATTCTGTGCTACATTCCAAACATTATTACTCATGGACAAGTACGGCAAAATTATTCTGGTTTGGCCTAAAGAACATAACTTTCAAAGGCATCTGGTTTTTGCTGCCTAAGCAGAAAAAATATTTTTCCTGCCTACCTAGCAACAATTGGCATGGAATGGTGCAGTTGCGAGAAGACATTCTTCCGGTAAGCAAGATTACCTTTGAAGGAATAGAATTCAATGCGCCTCATAATCCAGATGCTTACTTGAAGAAACTTTACAAGGATTATATGCAGTTACCTCCAGAGGACAAGCGAGCCATTCATAGCGTGTTTATTCAACCCGAACTTACAAAATAAATAACTATGCGAGTACTGATTGTAAATACATCCGAGCGAATCGGTGGTGCTGCTATTGCTGCTAACCGCCTGATGGAAGCCTTGAACAACAATGGAATCAAGGCAAAGATGTTGGTGCGCGACAAGCAAACCGATCAGGTAACTGTGGTTCCGTTGGAGAAGTCTTGGTTACACGGATTGAAGTTCGTGTGGGAACGAGTACGTATCTGGCAGGCAAACCACTTCCATAAGCATAAGCTGTTCGAGGTTGATTTGGCAAATACAGGAACCGACATCACCAATCTCCCAGAGTTTCGTGATGCAGATGTGATTCACCTGCATTGGATAAACCAGGGTTACCTTTCATTGAAGAACATTCAGCAGATTATCCGCAGTGGAAAACCAATTGTGTGGACAATGCACGATATGTGGCCTTTTACCGGAATCTGCCATTATTCAGGAGATTGCCACAAGTATCAGCAAGAGTGCCATCATTGTCCTATGCTGTATTCAGGTGGTTCGGGAAATGATCAATCTCATAAGGTGTTCTTGAAGAAGGATACGCTTTTCCGCGAGGCACAGATTTACTTCGTGGCATGTAGTCAGTGGTTGGAAAATCTGGCAAGAGAAAGCAGATTGCTGGTAGGGCAGAATATCTGCAATATCCCAAATGCCATTAATACCAATATGTTTCATCCAATGGACAAGCAGAAGGCACGTTTGAAACTGCATCTTCCTGCTAACAAGAAACTGTTGCTGTTTGGTTCATTGAAGATTACCGACAAGCGAAAAGGTGTTGATTACTTGATAGAAGCATGCAAGCACTTGCAGCAAACTCAACCAGAATTGGCAAAGGATTTGGCCATTGTTACCATGGGTAAGGCAGGTGAGGAAACAAAGCATCTATTTCCATTCCCTGTTTACGACTTGGATTATGTTTCTTCAGAGCGCGACTTGGTGGATGTTTACAATGCAGCAGATTTGTATGTAACCCCATCTTTGCAGGATAATCTGCCAAATACCATTGTCGAGGCAATGGCATGTGGCATTCCTTGTGTGGGCTTTAATGTGGGAGGTATTCCTCAGATGATAGACCATCTGCACAATGGCTATGTGGCAGAATATAAGAATGCACAGGATTTTGCCAATGGTATTCAGTGGTCGTTAGAGAGTGATTATGCTGAACTTTGCGAAATGGCATATCGCAAGGCAATTGCTACCTATTCTGAAAGCAATGTGGCAAAACGCTACATTAATATATATAACAAAGTAACCAGCAACAATGAATAAACCTAGCTTTACCATTGTAACAGTTACCTTTAATGCTGCCAAGGTGCTGGAAACTACATTGAAAAGTGTAGCATCGCAGGATTATGAAAACATTCAGTACCTTATCATGGATGGTGCCAGCAAGGATGAAACCGTGCAATTAGCCAAGTCATATCAGCTGCAAATCCCAAATATGACCATCTGCAGCGAACCTGATAAAGGTCTGTATGATGCCATGAACAAGGCAATTGCAAAGGCAACAGGTGATTATATCTGTTTCTTGAATGCAGGTGATGCTTTCAAGGAGAAGGATACCTTGAGTAGAATGGTTGATACCTTACCCGAAATCATACCAGATGTAATCTATGGTGAAACAGAGATTGTTGATGGTCAGGGAAACTTCCTTAGAATGAGACGCCTAAACACTCCAGAGGTGTTGAACTGGAAAAGTTTCAAGCAAGGTATGGTGGTGTGTCATCAGGCATTTTTTGCAAGAACAGCCTTGGTTCCACATTACGACATGCAATATCGCTTTAGTGCCGATTTTGATTGGTGCATTCGTGTGATGAAGCAATCAAAGACATTGCACAATACCCATCTGACTTTAGTAAAGTATCTGCAGGAGGGATTGACTACCCAGAATCACAAGGCATCACTAAAAGAACGGTTCCGCATCATGGCACATCATTATGGATGGTTCTCTGCTGTGGCACAGCATCTTTGGTTTGTGATAAGAGCAGTATTAAAGTCTTAATAGGTTATGTGGTTTTATGGTTATGTGGTTTTATGGTTTAATAACCTCACAACCTCACAACCTTAAAACCTAAATCTCATTCTCCTTATCTCTTGCAGCATCTCGTTCTTCTGCACATACATGATACCTAAATATAAGGTTGCTGCCATTATGATTTTTGCTCCAATCCTTAAATAGATGTTCTCAATGCATTGTGTAGCAAAACCAACTGCAATCATTACCACTGCAGCAGTAATCAGGTAGTTGGCAATATCCAGCAAGGCAAGGTAAAGAGGGTAGTTTAACTCTCGGTTTACAAAATGATGCCATACCAGCATCCATAGCACATTAATTCCTACATATACATAAAGCATCACCTCAATACCAAACGGACATAACGCAATCATTGCCGCCAGTTGCAACAAGCTTACGCAAACAGTGTTCCACAGAAAGATATTACTTTTGCCTTTGCTAATAACCAAGTTTGAACAAAGGTTGGTCATAGGTAGAAACGCACCACCAATGCAAAGGATACTTAGTATCTGGGCACTTTGCAGCCACTTTTCGGTAATCAGTATGACAATCAGTTCACTGCTGATGAGGCTGAGACCAAACATCACGGGGAAACATACAAATGCGGTAAAACGAAGCATTTTACGGAAAACACGCAGTTGCCTTTCCTTGTCGTCCTTTACCTCTACCAGCACAGGTTGAGCTACGGTATTCACCATACCCGTAATCAAATTGTGTCCCATGGTGTTCCACTTGTTACCTTGGTTGTAATATCCCACAGCATGTTCGTTGTAGAACCTTCCTAAAATCACACTGAACACATTGTTGTTGATATGGTTGAAAATGTTGGTCGCCAATATCTTGCTGCTAAATCCTATCATTTCACGAATAGGACCAAAATCTAGCTTTAGGGTAGGTCGCCAACCGCTATAATACCAGAAGAAACAGGTTGTAACCAGTATGTAGCAGATATTTTGAGTGGCAATACCCCAATAACTGAATCCCATATATGCCAGCGTAACACCTACTATTCCCGAAATGCAAAGAGCAGTAAAGGTTGCAATCGTGCGTTGCTTTACCTTCATCTCTTTGAATAATTTGGCAAAGTGAGCAGTTCCCAGGCTACTGATGACGAAACCGATGAAAACGTATCTTGCCAAAGGTGTCAGCTCTGGAGTGTGGTAGAAATCGGCAATCAGTGGTGCGCAGAAGAAAAGGATTAGGTAAATACCACCACTTATCAGGATGCTAAACCAGAATACAGCGTTATAATCGCGGTGAGTAACCTCTTTCTTGTTTGCCAATGCTGCGGTAAAACCACTTTCCTGAATGCTGCTGGCAATGAGCGAAAAGATAGTCAGCATGCCCACCATTCCATACTCTGATGGTGAAAGTTTTCGCGCTAGGAAGATGCCAAAGACCAGGTTTAGCAATTGCTGCAAAGCATTGCTCATGCCGCCCCAGAATATACCTTTGGCTGTTTTTTCTTTCAGTGTTTCACTCATGCTTTCTTGCTCATTTTGTGCAAAATTACGCCATTTTCCATTTTATTCAAAGAATTCTTTGTATTTTCGCATTATGAAATACATAACCACACTTCGCAAGGTACTGCTTTGGTTATCCTATCCTATTCGCAAGAACCCGTTTTTCTTTGCGTTCATGTACCTTTTGGTGGTGCTCTCTTTTTTTTATGAGAAACTGCCAACAGGTGAAATGTTGTTCTACGAAGGACTGTTTGTGGATTGTTATCTGCTATGTGCCTTGCTGGTGCTAATGCCCAGAAAGATAGCACCATGGGTAAAGCGAATCTTCTATTTCCTTGGTTATGGAATTACTTTTGTGGAATGGTTTCTTTGGGCAAGATTCTGGTTGCGCTATACACCTACCACTATCCAACTGGCATTAGAGACCAATTCCGATGAGGCTAGCGGTTTCTTTCATGCCTATTTGTGGAACACCAAGTTATGGGATGTTACATGGAAGATAGGATTGATTGCCATAATCAACTTGCTTTTTGAGTTGTATGGTGCGAAAATGTTCCGTGCTTTGCGCAAGCGTGTTCCTTCAAGGCCTCGTTCTGTCATGGCAATGCTGTTTGGATTGGGGTGCATCAGTTATACAGGATATTGCTTCTTCACAACCCGTCACGACAAGGCGCATTTTATTGAATACTTCTCCTTGAATGGTGCTGAACGTGTAGAACGTGTGATGGGACCAATCCGTTTCTATTCTCCTGTATATAGATTGCTTTACTCGTTGAAATTCACACAACTCACAGCCGGTGAAGTGGAAATCTTACGTGAAAACATGCATAAGATAGAGGTGGATAGTTGCGATTTTACCTGCCCTAACATCGTGTTTGTGATAGGCGAAAGTTACAACAAACGCCATAGTCAGCTTTATGGACATACCCGCCAAACCACTCCAAATCAGTTGGCATTAAGTGAAAAGGGTGAACTGATTCCGTTTACAGATGTGGTAACGCCATGGAATGTTACCAGCAATGCCTTCAAGAGTTTTCTTTCTACTCATGCCGATGATCAGGAAGGAATCTGGGCAGATGGTGTGTTGTTCCCAGCTTTGTTCAAGAAGGCAGGCTATAAGGTTTCGTTCTTTACCCAGCAGTTTATGAAGACATCCAGATTGGCAGCTGCCGATTTCAATGGTAGTTTCTTCCTGAATGACCATGAACTGGATTCGCTTTGCTTTGACATTCGTAACAAGACAAAATGGACGCAAGACATCGGCTTGCTCACTGAGCATAAGAACAACAAGGGTGCATACGGACAGAATAATCTGTTTATCTTCCACTTCATCGGTCAGCATGTGGAATACCATGATCGATGCCCCGATAGTGACCGATATTTTAAGGTAGATAGTATCGACCGCCCCGATCTTTCATTGGGAGACAAGGCAATTGTGGTAGATTATGACAATGCCACCCGTTATAACGACAAGGTGCTTCTGCGTATTACCGAGGCTTTTGCCGATCAGGATGCTATTGTTATCTACATGCCTGACCATGGCGAGGAAGTTTTCGATGAAATCAATGCATTTGGTCGTTTACACGATTCAAACCTCACGCCTCCATTGGTGCGTGCCGAGTTTGAAATACCTTTCTGGGTATGGGGAAGTGCTGAATTCAGAAATAATCATAAGGAATTGTTCCAACGCATAAAGGAGATTGCCAACAATCCGTTCAAGACAGACGATGTTGCGCATTTGCTGCTAGGATTGGGTGGTATCCATACCTCTTGGTACGATGCTACACGCGATTGGCTTAGTCCTGATTACCAGCAGCATCCTCGTATCCTAAAGCACACTACCGATTACGATTCACTAATGGTTAGTAGTCAAAATTAGTGGTAGAATAAGCCCAGATCATAGGGTAGAAGAAACCTCTCAAACGTGCCATGAAACGGTTAGGGTGCTTCTTTCCGTGTACCAGATCAGTATGTTTCATGCAAAGCCAGCATAGTTTCAGCATGCTGATACAACCACGTTTTGTCATTAGTCCTGTTATTTGGTGTACTAAAGCAAATTCATTATTGTTGGCGGTTTGCTCATGCAGATAGGTGTATAGTTTCTGCCATAGTTCTCGTTTCTGAAGGTTGCGATAGTCTTTCCATCCCAAAAGATAAGGTTGCCAGGTGGGGTGTTCTGCATGCTTTTGATATTTTGCACGATGCTTGGTAGCCACACTTTCTGCATAGGGGCGATACCAGTTCAATGGCTTTGCTGCTTTTGTGAGTCCTCCATGGAAATGTGCATTCAAGACAATCCACCAATCATAGGGAATATGTTTGTCCCAGTTGTCAATACTTTGCAGAAAGCTTGTACGAACCATCAGGCAATGCCCCGGAACATGACTGGTAAATATCTGACTCTCGAATGTGTTTTGGGGATTTCTGCGGAATGAGCATTTGTCCTGACTCACAAATACCTCATCACGATAATGGTCGGTACAGCATGCAGCATAATTGTTGCCAATTGCCTTTACCTGTTCTCCAATTTTCTCGGGAAACCAGATGTCGTCTTGGTCGCTAATGCACACTAAATCAGTTTTCGCTCTTTGAAATGCCGTGATAAAGTTCATGTTGAATCCCTTGTTCACCTCATTTATATACAGGTGTATCTTGGGATGCTTTGCAGCATATTCAGTAACAATAGCGCAGGTATCATCAGTCGAGCCATCATCCTGCACAATAATCTCTTCAATGGGATAGTCTTGTGCTAAAATACTGTCTAGTTGCTGCCTGATATACTTGGCTCCGTTATACGTCGCCATCACAATACTCACGGAATAGTTTTTCTTGTCCACGAATTACACCAATTTTTCAAATTACCAGTCTGTTGTCTGTAGTCTGTAGTCAAAGTTTAACTCTTAACTTTCAACAGTTCAATTTCTCCGCTTCCATAGCAAAGATGGTGCTCTTTGTCGTAAATAACACAGAACTGACCAGGAGCAACACCCTGAATAGGATTCTCGGCATCAATGATAAGGTTCTCGCCTTGTCGGATAACATTGGCGTTATTGAATTCTGGCGTATGGCGGATTTTTAGCGTTACGGGGTAGGGAATACCTTCAAGCAAGAATGGATTTTCGGTAATGGCATGGAAATCACGCACGCCAAAATGACTGCGGTACTGTCGTTTGGTATCAAAGCCATTGCTTACCAGCAGGATGTTTCGCTTTACATCTTTCTTGACTACATACCAAGGACCACCGCCAAAACCCAAACCATGACGCTGGCCAATGGTGTGAAACCAATGCCCCTTGTGCTGACCAATGGTCTTTCCGGTTTCTATGTCGATGACACGCCCTGGTTTTTCACCCAGGAACTTCTTGATATAGTCGCGATAGTTGATTTGCCCCAGAAAGCAGATGCCTTGGCTATCCTTGCGTTTGGCGGTAACCAGATGCTCGCGCTCGGCAATGGCACGAACCTCGTTCTTCATCATGTGACCAATTGGGAACATGGCTTTGCTCACCTGCATGTAATCCAATTGAGCAAGGAAATCTGTCTGGTCTTTCACAGGGTCTGGACTGGTTGCCAACCATGTCTTGCCATCAATAATCTCGGTAGTAGCATAATGTCCGGTAGCGGTAAAATCGTAGTCTTTTCCCACCTCCTGCTCAAAGCAGCCAAACTTTATCAGGCGGTTGCACATCACATCAGGATTAGGAGTAAGCCCCTTGCTTACCTTGTCCATGGTGTATTTTACCACCAAATCCCAGTATTGGCGATGTAGGTTCACTACCTGCAGCTTGCATCCATACTTGTGTGCCACGGCAGTTGCCATCTCCAAATCCTCTTCACTGGTACAGGTAAAGTCATCGGTTTCCTCTTCTGGTCCAATCTGAATGTAGAATAGGTCGGGTGTATAACCGGCTTCTTTCAGCAGGTAAACGGCTACCGAACTATCCACACCACCCGAAATCAATGCTGCTATCTTGCTCATCTTGTATTATTTTGGCGCAAAGGTACGAAAAAACGTGGATTATAGGTCATAATCCACGTTTTTTATTAGACAACCGTCAACAGTCCGTTGTCTGTAGTCTGTTGTCTATTTAATAGGTTCTCCCATCTCAGAAGCTTCCGCATCCTTGTCGTTCAGTTTAAATAGCATGAACTTAGGATTTTCCTTGGTGCAAGGAGTCCATACACCAGCATCCTTACCATTAGGATCGCTGAACTTTGCAAAGTTGGTCCATGCAGTAAGCATTTTCTCAGAAAGTGCCCAGTCGCCATCGGTCCAAGGACGCCAGCAGTGCTTCAGTGACTTGAATACAAACCACAGGTCAGATGAGTGGAAAGCACCTTTCAGCACGTTCTCTCTTCCATCAGTTGGCAGAGGACGGGCAAACTCGTAAGCCCATGCCTTTGCACCCAGACTATCGCGGTTTTCGCAGAACAACTGAATGCCAGGACCCATGTCGCCAAGGTCGTTCAGGGTGTAGCCAATCATATAAGGAACATTTGCCAGGTTGCCGTTAACGGCAGCATCGTCAAAGCTTTCTTTTGATACATAACCATCTACCAATGGGAACATTGGCATGAAGATATCAGTTCCGTTTGCACCATTATAGATAGTATTCAAGGTATGGATTACCTCGGTAGGAGCCTTGCGCATCTTCTCCAAAGAAGTAAGGCCAGCCCAATCCAGCACTTTCTTGTTCAGTGCTTCTGCATCCTGCAGAGAGATTGGTGCATAGCGAGAAGGACGAGAAGGCTGAGTTGCGGTAGGCAAACCTCCTGCACTCATGATTACAGCTTTGTGGAACAATCCTCTTGCCAATGGAGATTCGCATAGGGTACGAACACTACCGCCACCTGCACTCTGTCCAAAGATGGTTACATTCTCTGGGTCACCACCAAACTGAGCAATGTTCTTCTTGATCCATTTCAGTGATTCAATCTGGTCAAGGATACCGTAGTTACCTGATACATGCTGCTCGCTCTCGGCAGAAAGTTCTGGGTGAGTCATGAAACCAAACACGCCTAAACGGTAGTTGATTGAAACTAGTACAACATCCTTGTTTGCCCATTCCTGGCCATCAAACTCAGGTTCCGAACCCCAGCCTTCACGATAGCCACCACCATGAATCCACAGTGCTACAGGCAATTTCTTATCTACCTGTCCTGGAGCCTTTGTCCATACATTCAGATAAAGGCAGTCTTCGCTATAAGGAGACTCGTCACCATATCCCCATTCGGTAGTATAGCCACCAGGATAATGCACACTTTGGTAACCAGGGTGACCAAACTTGTCGGCCACTTTCACGCCTTCCCATGCAACTACTGGCTGAGGTGCCTTCCAGCGCAAGTCGCCAATAGGAGGTGCAGCATAAGGAATGCCACGGAAAACGGTAACACCGTCAATGTCGGTTGTAACTCCCTGAACCTGTCCGCCTTCAATGCTTAGTACGGGGCTCTCGGCTGCTGCTTTCTCAGTTTTCTGGCATCCAGTCATTACCAATAATGCCAGTGCCAGCATGCTCATCAATGTCTTTTTCATAATTAGGTTTTTATATGTTGTTGGTATTTGATTTGTTTTTCCCTATCTTGAATTACTTGCTTACAAAGATAGTTGTTTTTTTAGAGTTTAAGTACTGTTTTTGCAACTTTTCGCCAAAGAACCTTTAAATAATTCACTAAAATAGTGAACTGCTTTTGCTTTTTTTCTTATCTTTGCAACAAGAATTAAACAAAGATGATAATAACTTACAACGAGCAATATTTAGAAGATTTGTATGAAACGGGAAAATGCAAGGACAAGAAGCACCGTTTTCAACAATCAGTAATTCAAAAGTATCAAAGACGTATTGATACGCTAATGGCTGCTACTCGTATAGAAGATCTGTTCGTTTTTAATTCTTTGAACTTTGAATCAATAGATCAAAGAAATAATAAATTTTCAATTAGAATAGATTACCATTATAGGTTGGTTTTTGAAATACGATATGAAGGAACCGAACCAAAAGTTGTAGTATGTAATGTGTTAGAAATATCAAATCATTATCAATAACGTAACTATGGAGAAACGACTACCTACACATCCGGGAGAGATTCTTAAAGAGGAATTAGAAGCAAGAAACATTACACAAAAACAATTTGCTAAATGTTTGGATATGTCGTACACAATGCTGAACGAGATATTAAACGGCCGTCGTCCTGTAACTACAGATATAGCTTTGATGATGGAGGCTGCTCTTGGCATAAATCCAGAACTTTTGCTTAACATGCAGAACCGCTATAATATGGTAAAGGCTCGCCAAACTCTTTCGCTTACCACTCGGCTTAATCAAATTCGTAAGATTGCAGCAGTGTTGTAATATTTTATCCGTGCAACTAACCTATGAACGTAGCATTTTTATTGAAAGAATACTTTCCTGATAAGGAGAATGTTTCTATAGATGTGTTTGATTCTTACACATTGAATGATGTGTATCAGCAGGTTTTAAAGACGCTAACCTCACATTTCCAGATCGAGGTGAGTGTGTTGCAGGCATTAAGCTATTGCTTCTACGAAATTCTCGATAATGTTCACATTCATTCTGGCCGTCCATTGGGAACAGCAATTACACATTTCGATGCAAGTAACGATGTGCTTCGTATTCTTGTTGCCGATGATGGTATGGGAATAAGGCAGTCGCTGGCAGAGAATGAAAAGTTCAGGAATATAGCAGAGGACGACGCCATTCGTATGTGTATTGAGGATTCTGTAACAGATGGTAAGGGAATGGGGTTCGGCCTATATGCCACATCACGATTGATGAAAGATGTAGGACTTCAGTTTGTTATACATTCAGGAAACCATAAACTAACGTATAAGGATGGTGCTACTCAGATAATCAAGAATGGGTTGTGGCAAGGAACCATTGTGTATATGGAGATTTCTACTTCTAAGGAGATTAATCCTAATGACATCCTTGTTGCATTGCAGAGGCGATATAAGGTATTGCAATAAATCCTTAGCCAGTTCTTTATTACTTCCTCCACAGTAGGGTATTTGTAACTCCACAGTACCTCCTTTTAGTCGCCGTTCTGTGACCGTATAGGCCAAGACTTAGGTGGGATTTTTCTAAGAAATTCATTTTTACCTCTCACCTCTCACCTTTGTGTATGAAATCCTTTATTCATCGAGGTTTTATAATTAAAAAAAAGGTGAGAGGTGGGTTAGAGGTTAAAAACAACCTCTCACCCCTGAAAAGCCCATAAACACAGGCTGGGTGAGAGGTGAGAGGTAAAATCGTGTTTTTTATTATTTTTCTGTTGGCTTCGCCGATTAGACCCATCGTCTCGGAAAAGCCAAATCCAGCTTTGTCTTTTCTCTCGTCTCAGATTCTAATTGTCCGTTGTCTGTAGTCTGTTGTCCGTAGTCTCAATATTGGTTCCGTGGGCAGCGTAATGTTTTTCCATCCGCAGCGTAATGATTTTCCGTGGCTATAGTAATATTTCCTCAATATTATCTGGCGTGATAACTGTAAAAGTAGCACTTGGATATGTTTTCAGAAATGTATCAGGAACCTTTACGTCCTTCTTTTTAGTATTCCACTTGAATTCGAAAGTTTGTAGTTGGCCATCCTCTTCTTCTAATAAATCAATTTCCTGCTGCTGTTGAGTTCGCCAGAAATAGCTGCTACAAAGACGAGATTCATAAGACAGTTTTTTCATTCTTTCACTGATAACAAAGTTTTCCCATAGGGCACCAACATCAGTACGGTTTTCTATCTGAGCAAAGTTTCCAATCACGGCATTTCGAATACCTAAATCCCAGAAATAGACTTTACGAGATTTCTTTAATTCGTTTCTTAGATTACGAGAGAAAGTCCCCAAACGGAACACTACATAGCTTTTCTCCAGTATGTCAATATACCTTTCAACGGTTTTAGGATCGAGCCCCACAAGTTGGCCGATTTCGTTATACGACACCTGTTCACCTATTTGATGTGCTAAGGCTTGCAATAATCGGGTAAGTTTGTCGGCCTTAAGAATGTTCTCCATCGAAAGAATGTCCTTATAAAGATAACTATCAGACAGTTCTTTAAGCAGCAATTTCTCATTGCCAGGATTTGTCACTACCTCTGGATAATATCCATAAACCAGACGATGTGGAATCATTCTGTGTTCCTCAAGAAATGAGGTGTGTTCTGCCATCTCGGCAAAACTTAATGGATACATTTTGTATTCATGTTTTCTTCCAGTCAAAGGTTCATTGATCTTGTTGGCCAATTCAAAGCTACTGCTTCCTGTAGCAATAACTTGTACCTCTTCTATCTGGTCGGTAATCAGTTTTATCTTCATACCGATATTGGGAATACGCTGGGCTTCATCTATCACCACAATCCTTTTCGTTCCGATGATAGCATGCAATCTGGCAGAAGAAATGTTTTCAAACATTCCTGATACATCAGGTTCGTCGCCATTCAACCACAAAACATCAGCTCTTTCTCCCAGCAACTGCTGCAGAAGAGTCGATTTTCCTACTTGACGAGCTCCCATTATAATCAATGCTTTTTTTTCACCAAGTTGTTTGCTCAGCTGATTTAGAACTATTCTGTTGACC
>JAGHTY010000053.1 GCA_018065125.1 Candidatus Minthousia equi | reverse complement strand
GTGTATAGTCTATTCTAATACGTGGTGCAAAGCTGGTATAGTGTTTCTTTATATTCTCATCACCTATTATAATTTCTGTTTTTTTGATAGGTGTCCTTCTGTGAATTGTCAAACCTGTAGTTAAATATAAGCCATTCACAATTTCAAATCTGTGATTAGCGTAAGCATATAGATTGTTAAAATAATCTAGATGTAATTTGTCAAAATCAATATTATCGTGTGTTTTCTTAATTTCATCTAATACATTACTGTTATATGAACGTTTACCGTTTCCTATCTCAATTTCTAATCGTGCACTTCGCTTGGGATAGTATTCGTATGCACTATAAACCCTCCAGTAAAACTCTTTGAAGGTGAAGTTATAACCTAATCTAGGTGCTAGACGAAAATAACGGTTCTTGTCATCTATAATGGTATATTTAAAATCCTGTCGATAAGCATAACCGCTAGATTTTGAATAGTTAAACAAGATTGGATTAATTATAGGTGAGCATTTAACCATGCCAATTGTAGGTACATTTAGTTTGTAATCGGCAATTAGTGCTTCACCAAATCTTCCCCAGAATACTCTACTTTTACTTTTTGGCTTTATAGAATCTAGTTTTGAGGAATCTAATCTTATTGCATGTTTTTTATACAATTCTTGTTCTTTTAGTGACAAAGGGAAAAAGCGGTGGGATGCCACGAGTAATGAATCAAGTTTATATTGAGCCGTGTCCACAGTTAAGGCATATCTGTCTGTTAGGTCATGATGATGTTTTCTCTTTCTGGTTGGAGCAGAATAAGAAGATTCAATTTTATTGTAATGTTGAGCAGTAAGATAATGGCCTTCCATTTTATTACCAATATAACTGAACAAGAAATTAAGTTCATACCTTACAGGTAAATAAACAGCAAGTCCATTTTTACCCATTGTAATACTCAAGTCAAATTTTATAAATTCATATTTTCCTTTTAGATTAGCTTTTTCTACATAGTTCCCAACTCTATTTATACTGAATGAACCACTTACCAATTGTGTATTTACATATTTTGGTTTAAATGAATAGTATACTTGATAATCAGAAATAGAATCCAGCGTGTATTCATAATACTTACGATTTTTCTCATTAAAAGGTGACAATAAGTGATCTGCAATCAATGTTTCCTTATATATACTTACTGTGAAGTAATCCATGATCATATTTGATTCCTTCTTCATCCTTGGAAAAGTGCCATATACGGCAACCACTTTTCTATCGTACATATAAGGATAAGTATAATTTAGTTCGTTGAGTGTTTCTCCAATGTAGTCTTTAATTCCTTTTTCAAAACTCATCATCTGAGGAACAGTTCGCATTAGTTGGTTTATTTTATATAGATGAATATTCCCCTTTGTATATAGGTTCGATTCATATCTGCGAACTATTTTATCATATTTTGAAGCATTTTCAAGCAACTTATTTAGTTTATATTCAAAGTATTCTGTTTTTAGACTATCTGCAACACTCATTGCTTTTACTTCTGTTGTAGATAGCAGGAGTAAAAGTAAAAATACACGTTTAATAATGTGTTTTGTTCCCATATATTGCAAACTTACAAAAAAAAAGTCATAAATAATCAAGAAAACACATAAATCAACATAATAGATTATATATTACTGCTATACAATGAGTATATCATTCTGTTTTTATACTATTAACCACGTGCTTAATGTTTATACGTTTCCGTGCAAACATATAAGACGTTTGCGTGTAAACTTAGTAGACGTTTTCATGTAAATATAGTTAATATTTACGTGTAAGAACATTTTTATTCATAAAAAAGGCTGTAAACCAAAATAGATTTACAGCCTTTTAAATATTAATGATTTGTATTATCCACCAAAATTATCGAAGCGAATCATATCATCTTCTACACCTAAGCTATGCAACAAATCCAAAACGGTTTTTGCCATCATAGGAGGTCCACACAGATAGTATTCACAATCTTCTGGTGCTTCATGCTGCTTCAGATAGGTGTCGCCCATAACAGGTGCAACAAATCCTGGAGTATACTTGATACCAGCTGCATCTGCCTTTGGATCTGGACGGTCCAGTGCCAAGTGGAAGTGGAAATTTGGGAAATCCTTTTCCAACTGTAGGAAGTCGTCCAAGAATGGAATTTCTTCCAAAGCACGAGCACCATAGAAATAGTGCATAGGACGATTGCGGTCTTCTGGAGCAATACCATTACCCTTCAGCATGTGCATAATCTGTGCACGCAGAGGAGCCATACCGGCACCACCACCTACCCAAATCATTTCACGGCCAGAACCGTAAACAGGACGGAATTCACCGTAAGGACCACTCATAATTACCTTGTCACCAGGTTTTAGGCTAAAGATATATGAAGAAGCGATACCTGGGTTAACATCCATGAATCCAGGACCCTGATCTTTTGGCTTAAATGGAGGTGTTGCGATACGTACATTCAATGTAATGATATCACCTTCATCAGGATAGTTAGCCATAGAGTATGCACGGATAGTAGGAGTTGTGTTTGAACAATGAAGTGGGAACAAACCAAACTTCTCCCATGCTGGCAAATAGGTATCACCAATCAAGCTCTTATCGAAGTCCTTATAATCAATCTCGAATGCAGGAATCTTAATCTGAGCATATGAACCAGGTTCGAAATCCATGTGTTCACCAGGAGGCAATGCCACCTTGTACTCCTTGATAAATGTTGCAACGTTCTTGTTTCCAATAACGGTACATTCCCATTCCTTAACACCCATAACAGAGTCATCAACCTTTATTGCCATGTCACCTTTTACTTTAACCTGACAACCTAAACGCCAATGATCTTTCTGTTCCTTGCGAGAGAAGAATCCCTTCTCTGATGGCAGAATCTCGCCACCGCCGTCAACTACTTGACACTTGCACTGACCACATGCACCCTTACCACCACAAGCAGATGGCAGATATACGTTCTGAACAGCCAAAGTACTCAGCAGTGAAGAACCTGATTCTACTTCCAAGGTATTTTCACCATTGATGGTAACTTTTACCGGTCCACTAGGAGAAAGGTAATTCTTGGCTACCAACAAAATCACAACGAGAACAAGGATAACCACCAAGAATACCCCGATGCTCGCTAAAATAAAATTCATATCCATATTATTACCTCCTCTTTATAATTTAAGACCAGAGAAACACATGAATGCCATTGCCATCAAACCTACAGTGATGAAAGTGATACCTAAACCACGTAAAGGCTTTGGTACATCACAATACTCCATCTTCTCACGGATAGCAGCCAAGCAAACGATAGCAATCATCCAACCAATACCAGAACCGATAGCATAAGCGAAGGCGTCGCCAATGTTAGCAATTGCCTGAGTACTGCTTGGATCCATAGTGATACGCTGCTGCATAAACAGAGAAGCACCCATGATAGCACAGTTTACAGCAATCAATGGCAAGAAGATACCCAAGCTGGCATACAATGATGGAGAGAAACGCTCTACAACCATTTCAACCAATTGAACAATACCTGCAATTACTGCAATGAACAGGATAAAACTCAAGAAACTCAAGTCAACGCCATCAAACAAACAATCTGGTCCTAGAACCTTTGTCTGAAGCAAGTAGTTAACTGGCAAGGTAACTACTTCTACGAAAATAACAGCTAAGCCAAGGCCTAATGCAGTCTTTACATTCTTAGATACAGCCAAGTATGAGCACATACCCAAGAAGAACGCGAAAATCATGTTGTCCACAAATACTGAGCGGACCAATAAACTAAAGAAATGTTCCATAATTCTGTTTCTTATTTAGGTATATTACTTTTTCTTCTCAGCTTTCTCGGCACGTGCATTCATAAACCAGATGATACAACCAACCAAAACAAGGGCAGCAACTGGAGTTAGCATGATACCACAGTTAATATAGCCTGCATCGTACAAACCTTGTGGGATAACCTGCATGCCAAACAGTGTACCACTTCCGAACAATTCACGGAAGAATGCTACAACAATCAGCACCCAAGCGTAACCCAAACCATTACCAATACCATCCAGGAATGATTCCCAAGGACCATTCTGCATTGCAAATGCTTCCAAACGACCCATAAGGATACAGTTGGTAATGATAAGACCGATATATACAGACAACTGTACACTCACGTCGTAAGCAAACGCCTTCAAAATCTGACTTACGATAGTTACCAATGCAGCAACTACTACCAGCTGCACAATGATACGGATACGATTAGGAACCGTCTTGCGCAACAGAGAGATGATAACATTGGCCATAGCAACAATTACTGTTACTGAAAGACCCATTACAATGGCTGGCTCTAACTGAGCGGTAACTGCCAGTGCAGAGCAAATACCCAGCACCTGTACGGCTACCGGGTTGTTTGAACCCAGCGGATTGCAAAGGACTTCGCGATTTTCTTTAGAAAATAAACCCATAATCTTTGCCCTCCATTATTTTACGTTCAAAAATTCCTTGTAATTACCCAAGCACTTCAGCAACATTTCGCCAACACCCTTTGAAGTAAGAGTTGCACCTGCTACACCATCGCACTCATTGTCGCCATTAGCAGTGCCATTCTTAATTACTGTCAGCTTAACCTCGCCATTCTCATCCAATACCTTCTTGGTCTTGAACTGAGCCTGGAATTTCTCCTTGTTGGTGATTTCGCCACCCAAACCTGCAGTTTCACTTTCGTGGTTGAAAGATACACCATAAACAGATGTCTTGTCATCGTTTACGGCTACATAACCCCAGATTGGACCCCACAAACCAGCACCATAAACAGGGAATACATATTTTGTTTCACCGTTATCAAGTGTAGCTACAAATACGTGGAACTTACCAGCTTTAATTTCACCATTGTAAGATGTCTTGAAATCTTCGGTATACTCAGTCAGTTCAGCACCATTTGCAAGGTTATCCTTTACTACCTTTTCATAGATACCATCTACAGTAGCATCAGTAGCCTCAATGTTAAGAGCTGAAAGAATCTGCTTCTTGACATCCTTTCTTACATTATTATCTTGTGTCTCCTTCAAGCTTGAAGAAACAAAAGCCAGGAGGAATGCTACGATGATTACCATCACCGATGCATAAACAAGAATATATACATTATTATTTGTATTCAGTTTCATATTCTATCCTCCTTATTTATTTAGCACGTTTCATACGCTTGTTGATATTGCTCTGAACAAAGCAGTAGTCAATCAGTGGAGCAATCAGGTTACCCATCAGGATAGCCATCATCATACCTTCTGGATAACCAGGGTTAAACTGACGTATAATGATAGCCAAAGCACCAATGATGAAACCATAGATCCACTTACCACCTTCTGTACGACAAGCTGTAACAGGATCGGTTGCCATAAACACAGCACCAAAGGCAAAACCACCTACAGTCAGGTGCTCCCACCACTGGAAGTTCAAGTCTGCAGCATCACCACACAAATATGCTAACAAAGCACCACCTACAAATGTTGATACGATAATCTTCCAACTAGCAATACCAGCCCAAATCAGGATAACAGCGCCAATCATGATAGCAACAAATGAAGTTTCACCAATTGATCCTGGGATAGTACCAATGATGGTATCCATTGCATCATAAGAAACGGTTTCACCTGCACCTAACTGACCAAGAGGAGTTGCTGCTGTCAAAGCATCTGCAGAAGGACCACCGATTGAATCCATGTAACTCTGATTAACCCATACCTTATCACCACTCATCATTGCTGGATAAGCAAAGAACAGGAATGCACGAGTTACTAATGCAGGGTTGAAGATGTTCATACCTGTACCACCGAATACTTCCTTTGCAAAAATAACAGCAAAAGCGGTAGCAATAGCAATAATCCACAATGGGCAGTTTACAGGAACAATCATAGGAATCAAGATACCAGTTACGAAGAAACCTTCGTGAACTTCTTCCTTCTTCCACTGTGCAACTGCAATTTCAATACCCAAACCTACAGCATATGAAACAACAATCTTTGGAAGCATAACACCAAGACCATAGAAGAAACTGCCAAACAAAGTTGTAGCTTCGCCTATAGCGGCATAATGCAAACTACCAATATTCCACATACCAAACAGAATGGCAGGAATCATGGCAATAATAACAAAGAAAATACTGCGCTTAGAGTCGATAGCATCATGAATATGAGCACCATAACTCTTGGCTGTTTCGTTAGGCACATAGAAGAAAGTTTCTATTGCATCGAAAAGAGAACCAAAAGCGCTGAGCTTACCTCCCTCTGAGAAGGTAGGCTTCATCTTATCTAAAATATTCTTAATAAATGCCATAGTGCTTATTCGTTTTCTTTACGCAGCATGTCAAGACTTTCTCTGACAATGCGCTGCAGTTCAACTTTACTACTATCAACAAACTCGGCTACAGCAAAATCTTCTGGAGCAACCTCATAGATACCCAATTGTTCCATCTTATCAATATCACCAGTAATAATTGCCTTCAGCAACTGCTCTGGATAGATATCCATAGGGAATACGCTATCATATTCTCCACTGAAAATCATATGACGATGACCACCCTTGATACGTGCATCAAGAACATAGCCATCTTTCTTTGGGAACAACCAAGAGAAATATGAACGACTGGTTGAGAACTCATTGAAACGAGGAGCAATCCAACCAAACAGTTCATGTGTTTCGTCACCTTCTGGAATAACTGTTACTTCGGTAGAATGTGCAGTAATGAAACCTTCCTTCTCTACCTTGAAACCTGTAAGAGGGTTACCACTGATAATACGGATGTGCTTGTCAGTTGAAACATTACCTTCAATCAAAGTAGTCAATTGCTGACCAACCAATACATCAACGTATGCAGGTTTGTTAACTTCGCTACCAGCAAATGCTATGGTACGAGTCAGATTAACCTTACCATTGTTAAACAAACGGCCTACGAAAATTACTTCTTCTGCACCAAGTGTCCAAACAATTTCACCCTTGTTAATAGGTGAAACATGGTTGATCTGAACACCCACATTACCTGCAGGATTAGGACCGTCAAATACATTGATAGTAACATTCTTTGCAGCAGTCAGTGCGTTTGCTGTCTGCTTGCTGCTAACACCCAGATAAGTTGGAGCTAACTTTGCCAATGCATCCAAACCAGTTTGAAAATCTTCTTCCTGACCTTTCAGCACATACTCAAAATCTTGAGCAAGTGGCATGCTGCTAAATGCTGAAACAAAGATTGCCTTTGGAGCATCTTCTGGATTAGCAACCACGTCGTATGGACGCTGGCGGAAGAAAGCAAAAAGACCAGCTTCAAGCAATGCAGATAGAACATCTTCACGCTTCAAGTTGGCAACGCTCTTCTTTCCAAAGTCCTTGTAATCCTGCTGTGCGTCGGCAACAACCTGCACACTCAGAATCTTACGGCGCTCACCACGTTCAACGGCAGATACCTTACCGCTAACAGGCGATACGAACTTCACTTCAGGATGTTTCTTGTCAACAAACAAGGCATCCCCGACTTTAACATTGTCACCTTCTTTAACAACCACCTTTGGTTTTGTGCCAACAAAATCATCAGGAACAATTGCAAACAGTCCTGTAGATTTCACATCGGCCTTCTCCAAAGGAGCCTTGCCCTTCAGGTTAATGTTCAAGCCTTTTCGTAGCTTAATTACATTTGCCATATATATGTTAATAAAATAAAGATTTTTAAAATTCGCGCAAAATTACTAATTTTACACGACAAAAAAGACTTTTTGGCAAAGATAATTAAACCTATTATATAATAAACTTGTCGTTTTCGATAACGGTTATCTATGAATCTTCTTGATTTTCCATCCAAGAGCTGCTTGAGCAATACTCATTAAAGGACTAAGTAGATTAAAAAAGCAGTAAGGAAGATATGTCCAGGTGCTCACACCTAAAACACTTGCTTGAGTCATTCCGCAAGTATTCCATGGAATTAAAACAGATGTTACAGTGGCAGAATCCTCACTACTTCTACTCAATAATTTACTTTCATATCCATTCTTTTTATAGATATCCTTGAACATACTGGCAGTAAGAATAATCGATATATACTGGTCTCCGGTAGCCATATTCATGCAGATTCCATTTAAGATAGTAGCAAATACCAATCCTACCCTTGTGGTAACCAACTTACGGAATACGGCATTAAGGAAACTATGTAACATGCCACTTGCTGTCATTGCACCACCAAAACACATAGCACATAAAATCAACCAGATGGTATCCAACATACCACTCATACCACGTGTTGAAACTAATTCATTTAAGATATCAACACCTGTATCAACGTGAGTACTTCCGTAGAAAGTCATCATTAATCCTTTGAATAAAGACTGAGCACTTGACGTTGTCTCTTCTGCAATATGGCAAAGTAAGTCAGGTTGAAAAATCAAAGCCATGATACCAGCCATAATGGTAGATGCAAATAAAGTAATCAAAGAAGGAACTTTCTTGTAGATTAAGAAACCCGTAATTACAGGAACTAATAATAGCCATGGAGAAATATTAAATGTATTACTCAGTCCTTCTGTGTATAGCGTTACATCATGCGAACTACTGTTACCAAGACAAAAGCCAACTATCATGAATATTACTAAAGTAATCGATATAGTAGGAACAGTAGTATACATCATATACTTGATATGCGTAAACAATTTAGTATTAGATACTGATGCTGCTAATACTGTAGTATCACTTAAAGGAGAAATCTTATCTCCAAAATAAGCGCCAGATATGATAGCACCAGCAATCCATCCATCAGAAAAACCTTGCGCCTTTCCTATTCCTAGCAATGCAATTCCAATAGTTGCAACTGTTGTCCAAGAGCTACCTGTCATCACAGATACTATTGCACAAATAATACAAGAAGTTACAAGAAAGAAATCAGGATGAATAATCTGAATACCATAATAAATTAGTGTAGGAACAATACCACTAACCATCCAGCTACCAGCAAGAGCACCAATGATAAGAAGAATAAGAATAGAAACACTTGTACCTTTAACATTTTCTGTGATTGCATCTTCAAAGGCACTCCATTTTGTCTTGTAAATTGCCATTGATAATGACGCACATAATGCTGTTGCAATCAAAAGCGAAATCTGGCTTGCACCTGATAAAGAATCACTGCCAAAAATAGAGATAACACATGCCAACAATACCACCAATACTGCCAAAGGTATTACACTTATCCATGGTGAAGGACTATTCTGTTCTTTCATAAAACTCCCTTATACTGTTTATATTTTCTGCAAAGAACGCAATAATTTAGTATTTATGAAAGCAAATCACCTTTTTTTTGTAATTTTGCAGAGATTTAATTCACGCGCGCGTATTAAAAAAATTAAAACTATAGTTGTTTGGCTATTGGGTATCATAATTGGCCTGCATTTAGCCATAATAATAGCGTTGAACATTCCTTTTGTTCAGCGTTGGGTTGGTACGCTTGTTTCTGATGCGCTTTCCGAAAAGCTGAATACAAAAGTTACAGTTGGACAGGTTGACATGGGATTGATCAACCAAATTGTTATCAGTGATGTAATTATAGAAGATCAGCAAAAGAAAGAGTTACTTAAAGTTGATAAAATTGCTGCAAAAATTAAATTGTTATCCTTATTTGACGACCAGATTTATGTACATGCAGCACAGTTATTTGACTTCGATGCACATATTAGTAAGGCATCACCCGATAAGCCATTCAATTTTCAATTCATTGTAGATGCCTTCACTTCAAAAGAGAAGAAACCATCTAAGTTGAACTTGAGAATCAACTCACTTATCATGCGTGATGGTAATATTTCCTACGACATCAATTATAAGGAAAGAAAAGATGGATTTGACTCAAATCATCTTCAGGTGAAAGACTTCAATGCACATTTGTCATTGAAATCAATTACTCCTGATTCTATCATGGCTCAAGTACGCTCTTTGTCCTTTACTGAGTCTAAAGGATTGAGAATACAAGATTTATCACTTAAGTTCGAAGGTAATAAGAAACAATGCTATCTTACTGATTTTAATGTAAGAATGCCGCATTCTATCTTGCATTCAGATACAATTAAAGCCTCCTACGACCTTAACAAGAAACCATTGATTGATTTCCTAAATACAGAAGGAACATTCCATCACTCATATGTAATGCCGTCTGATTTCAAATCATTCAATAATCAGTTAAGTGAATTTGACGAAAGATTTGATGTTGACATACACTTCATTCAAAAAGGAAAACTTCTTGCTATAAACCAACTGGATATCAGTTCACAAAACAAGAACATCAATATTAGCAGCAATGCTTATGTTACTTTAGCAGAAGATAAAGACAACTTTCCTACTGCACATTTGGAAGTTGATGGATTAAAGATTCAACCTGCTGCCATTCCAATGCTATTCAATAATCTACAGCTAGGAGAAGTTCCTCCAATGCTACACAGATTAGGAAATATAAGCTATGATGGTTCTTTGGATTATATTAATCAAACTATATCTATTGATGGTAATTTAACTACTGCCTTAGGTAAACTGACAGCAAATCTGCAATATTTACCAGACCATACAATAAATGGTCATTTGATATCTCCAGAACTTAACATTGGAACATTTACAGGAAACCCCAAGTTGGATAAATTGGCAATGGACATTGACATCAATGGTGTTTTACAAAACAATAAACCTATAGGAAAAGTCAATGGTGATCTGGCATATTTAGACTATAACGGCTATAGATTTCAAAATATACAGATAGATGCTGATTATACAGGAACTGGTTTTGATGGTATAATAAATATTGATGATGCACAGTGTCAAGTAGAAGTAGATGGAAAGGCTTTGCTCGACTTGGATACACCTGAGTTTAATCTTACCGCAGATGTTTCTCATTTAAATCCTCACGCCTTTGGCATGTTACTCAATGAAGAGAAAACATATTCTGGTCGACTAACAGCTCAATGTACCGGTAATTCTTTTAATAATCTTCTTGGAAGCATTTTGGTAGAAGAGTTTGTAATGCACACTCCACAATCTGATTATCGAATAAATGATATTAGTTTTTATGCAACACAGGAGAACAACAAACGATTGGTGTCACTTTATAGTGATTTCATGCAATTAGAATTAGAAGGCAACTATCTATACACAACCATTCCACATAGTGTGGTACGAGTATTAGAACGCTATATGCCTTCGTTGGTTGCACTGCACGACCACAATATTGCTGCCACAAACCAATTTTACATCAAAGGTAGGTTAACTGATGCTACACCTCTTCAACAGTTGTTTGGCATAAATCTAAAATTAGATGAGCCTATTGAAATTGATGGTAATATAGATGACATAAAAGAAGAACTGCAGCTGAATGTTACAGCAAACATGTTCAACTATAACAATGCTCATTACGAACTAGGAAAGATTAATTGCAATACCGTTTCTGATGCATTCCTTACGAATGTGGTGCTTAATAAGTTTAACCGCAAATCCATCATAACTTTAGGCATAGATGCAACAGCAAAGAATGATCAACTACTTACTAACATTTCATGGAACAACAACCATCCTAGTACCAACTTCTCTGGAAAGATTGTTACCACAACCGAATTCCAAAAGCAGTTCGATGCACCAATGCTTATTCAAACTCGTATCCATCCTTCCGAAGCAATTATTAATGATACTGTCTGGAACATCCGTCCTGCAACCATTGATGCTCAAGGAAAGCACATTGCTGTAAATAGATTTACGGTTGAGAATGGTGCCCGCCACCTAATTGTTGATGGTGTTGTAAGCACTAATCCTTCTGATTCTCTCATTGTAGATTTGAACGACATCAATGTAGGATATGTTTGCGATGCTATAAACTGGCATGTATTAGAGTTTAAAGGTGATGCAAGTGGAAAAGTCTATGCAAGCAACATCTTTAATGACCCACAAGCCAACGCAAAGATACAAATGCCAAGTCTTCATTTCCAAGGTGGCTATATGGGCCGTCTGAATGCAGATGCATTTTGGGATAAGACAAATGGTATTAATATCAACGGTATAATAACAGAGTTTTTATCTACGCCACAAGGTAATAACCTAGTTCCTGATGAAGTGCCTGATGCCAGTGCATTAACAACAGTAAAAGGTTATATAAATCCTATACAAAACACCATTAATCTTGACATTCAGGCAAACAACACCAATATTAAGTTCCTGGAAGGATTCTTGAAAAATGTATTTAAGAATGTTGACGGACGTGTAAATGGTTGGGTAAACATTGGCAACAACTTGATTGATGTGGATGTAACAGGAGGATTAACAGCAGAATTTGATGCTACTGTAACTGGATTAAATACCCGCTATCACATCAAGACAGATTCCATCAATCTTTATACCAACCACATGAAGTTTGATGATATTCATATTACCGATCGTGATAACCACACTGCACGTGGCAAGGGTAATGTATATCATAACTATACCAGAAAAATCAAATATGATTTTGACATTGACACTGATTATCTGCTTTGTTACGATACGCACAATTTTGACTTGATGCCATTTTATGCTACAGCTTATGCCAGTGCTCAGGCAGGTATTAAAGGTGATTTCGAAAATCTCTCTGTTTCTGTGGTAGGCGAAACAAAACCAGGAACAATATTTGTTTATGATGCCTCTGCACCTGATGAAGTACATAATACACAGTTTATTACTTTTGTAGATAAGGCAAAGAAAAATGCCGAGAAAAAAGATACTGTCCAGCAACGGTACCTTATCATGCCAGAAACGCAAGTCAAGCAGAGAGAATCAATGAACATGTACCTTGATTTCCAAGTAGCTGTTCAGCCAGATGCAACAATACGTGTGATAATGGATAAACTCTCGGGTGACAATATTTCTTGTAATGGATTAGGTAACCTTCAGGCAAACTACTATAACAAAGGTGCCTTTAACATGTTTGGTGTTTACAACATTACCAAGGGTGTTTATAAGATGAGTATGCAAGAGGTAATTCGCAAGGACTTTATCTTACAGAATGGAGGTGCAGTCAACTTTAACGGTGATCCCTATAGTGCACAACTTGACATGAAAGCCGTATATGTAGTTAATTCCGCATCATTGCGTGACTTATCACCTACTGCTACTTTCTCGCAAAACAGCACTACACGTGTAAACTGTATCATGAATATGGCTGGAACCTTGCTCAAACCTCAGATTACCTTTGGATTGGAATTACCAAATGTTAGTGAAGAGGATAAAGACATGGTAAAAAGCCTTGTATCTACCGAGGAACAAATGAACATGCAGATAATTTATCTTCTTGGCGTAGGTAGATTCTATGGTGGTGAATATGCGCAGGATAGTGGAAATCAAACAAACCAGGCAATGAACTCAATCCTTACTTCTACCCTTAGCGGACAGTTTAACCAGATGCTTTCACAAGTAATTAACAGCAGTAACTGGAACATTGGCGCTAACGTTAATCCAGGTAGAGAGGGTTTGAATGATATGGAATTCCAGACAATGCTTAGTGGTAGTTTGTTTAATAACCGACTATTGATAAATGGTAACTTTGGATATCGCGAAAATGCATTGGCAAATAGCAACTTTGTTGGAGACTTTGATTTACAATGGTTACTGAACAAATCTGGAACTATTTCACTGAAGGCCTACAACGAAACAAACGACAGATATTTCGTTCGCAATACCCTTACAACACAGGGTATAGGTATATTGGTAAAACGTGACTTCAATAAATGGAGTGATCTTTTCCGCAGCAACAAGCCAAAGAAAGATACGATTAATGTAGAAGCCGAAAAAGTTGATACAATGTTAATATTTAAATAACTTGATTATGAAGAAAATGAGATTTTTGCTGTTATTAGCAGCAGCTTGGATGGGTACACTTACTATGAATGCCCAGGATGATAATTCCATTGGTTTTTCAATTGGTTATATCAATAAAGATTGGGTAAGCAATTTTAGCGGTGGTGCTTATCATGAAAATCTTTGGGGTGAAGAAGGAAAGAAACTTCATGGAATTGAAATGGGTTTCAGTTACCAGCCTACCCATGCAGCTACAGGTATTGGTTTGTGGACTGGTGCATATGCAGATGTATGTTTCTCTGAAAGCAAGGCCATGGATTACGATACCTTCACAGAAACATCTTTGTATATTCCTGCACACATAAGTTTTCGTATTCCTGTAGGATATGACGCTGATATCAAGTTACATGGAGGTATCGGTATAAATTGGGTATTAGCTGGTGAATTTAAAGATTATCACCGCTTCTGGAGCTATTACAATGATTACCCAGATGCATATCTGCACTATGGACGTGATGGTTTCCCACACTCATTTAATTTCCAGGCAGAAGCAGGTATAGCTGTTAGAATTAATCGTATCCAGATAAATGGAGGCTATTCATGGGGTTTATCTGATCATGAGTTTTATCCAAAAGATAACGTAAAGACTCATCAGAACAAGTTGTTCGTTACAATTGGATATGTTCTTTAAATTACTGCTTTGAATCTATAGATTACACGAATTAATACGAATAACTCATACCAACAAGTAAAATTGATTTTTCGTAAAATTCGTGTAATCTGTAGTAATGAAGTGTGTATATAAAAAAAGAGCTGGATTATATATCCAACTCTTTGTAGCGCCTACGGGACTCGAACCCGTGTACCCGGCGTGAGAGGCCGGTATCCTAACCGCTAGATGAAAGCGCCATTTCTATTTTCCACCCGTACCTTTCAGCGGAAGCTGGGGGATTCGAACCCCCGGTACGGTTACCCGCACGTCAGTTTAGCAAACTGGTGGTTTCAGCCACTCACCCAGACTTCCTTCCTCTTTAAGAGGTACCTGGCGGATTTGAACCGCCGTTGACGGTTTTGCAGACCGCTACCTAGCCACTCGGTCAAGGTACCATTATCGGTTTGCGGTTGCAAAGGTACTACTTTTTTTCTTATCTGCAAGTCTTTTATCGGACTTTTTTCATTATTACTATGATTTTTTCCAAAATACCCACTTTAGTGCTTGTACAGAATTCCAAATAGGCGTATCTTTGCACCGAAATGAGAATTAACAGACACAACTTTACACTACTACTATTATTATTAATATGTAACCTAAATGCCGTTTCTCAAGAAATAGGTGTTAATGCTATCACAGAGTTACAAACCAATTTTAGGGGTGATGTAAACTTTGCAAATCAACTGCGCATTAATTTTGAAGTACCATTGTCTTCAAATATTAGTTTTGAAGCACAAAGTCTTAGTGTTGGTATAACAAAAGAAGAACGTATTTTAAACGATTTGCAGAATTTCTCTAATCTCGATGCAGAAAACCTTTTGTTTACGCTATCTAAAGCATGTGTAAAATGGGAAATCAACGATAGAAATACTGTTTATGCAGGTATCCGTAACATGAACGAAGATTATTTCATCAGCGATGTTACCTCTTTCTTTGTAAATGCTTCATGCGGTATCTTCCCTACTCTTTCTTCAAATTATAACATGGCGAATTATCCTTTTTCGTCAATGGGGCTTCACTATACTTATCAAAACAATGGCTTTACTTACCAGGCTTCATTATACAATGGTGCTGGTTATAATCGATTTTGTGGCAGAGATAATTTATTCCCCATTTGTCCTCAGAGCGATGGTGTGTTTGCTATTACCGAAGCCAGTTACAAACAGCATAATGGAAGTGAATACTTTATTGGTGCTGCTACAGCACCTTTGAACACACGGCATACTACTTATGGATTATCTGTATGGGCATATACTGAACAAAAACTCAGTAAAAACCTTTTTTTAATTGCCGATTATGGTCATGATTTTGCAAAAGACAGTTTTTGCCAAGATTTTGTTGGTGTAGGTGGTAAAGTTGATTTAAACAAAGTGGAGATTGGATTGTTTACAGATTATGCTCATTTTACCTATAGGAACGAGTTTGCTACCGAGATTTCAGCAAAGATTTCCTTAGGAAAATACTTCTACTTTCAACCTGCCTTTCACTTAATTCACATAAACAAAACAGAAACCAGTTGGCATACCGCATCTCTTGTAAGATTTGGCTTTGATATTTAACGTCGTAAAGGAATAATTGCTATCTTTGCAGTAAAATTTTAAGCGTTAATTATCAAAATGGAACAAACTGCTATACTATTGCTGCACTGCCCCGACAAACTGGGTATTATTACAGAGATTACCAAATTCATCACCGATAATAACGGAAACATTGTTTACCTGGATCAGTATGTGGATCAGGTAGATGGTATGTTTTTCATGAGAATAGAATGGGAATTAAAGAACTTTACCATTCCCAACGAAAAAATCAGTGAAATCATTGATACACTTTACGGCAAACGATATGAAATGAATTTCAACTTGTATTTCAATCATATCAAGCCTAGAATGGCATTGTTTGTCAGCAAGATGAGTCATTGTTTGTATGATTTGCTGGCACGCTATAAAGCAGGTGAAATGGATGTAGAGATTCCTTGTATTGTGAGCAATCATGAGGATTTAAGATATGTTGCCGAACAGTTCAATATCCCCTATTATGTTTGGAGCATAAAGAAAGACTGGTCGAACAAGGCAGAGGTAGAGAAAGCAGAAATGGAGCTGCTTCGCAAGGAGAAAATCAATTTCATCGTTCTGGCACGTTACATGCAAATCATCAGTGAAGAAATGATTGAAGAGTTTCCTCACCAAATTATCAATATTCATCATTCTTTTCTTCCAGCATTCATCGGAGCGAAACCTTATCATCAGGCATACGAACGTGGCGTGAAAATTATTGGTGCTACCAGTCACTATGTAACTTCTGAACTTGATGCAGGTCCTATCATCGAGCAAGACGTGGTTCGCATTACACATAAAGACACCCCAGAAAGTCTTGTCTTGAAAGGCAAAGATCTTGAGAAGATTGTGCTATCACGTGCAGTAAAGAAACATGTTGAGCGTAAGATTCTTACCTATAAGAATAAAACTATTATCTTCAGTTAAAGCCATGAAAAAATCTATCTTATCTATCTTACTTACATTATTCTCTATCTCTGCATTTGCACAGATGGATGAGCGCGAACCTGGCCTTTACTATGTATATGGTGAAGAATCTTTTAAACTTACCCCCATACTGGGATATCGTGAGGCAAAAGAGAGTTCATTGTTTGGAATAATAGACATTAGTGAATATAATTGGAAAGTTTATAAAGGCCCTACTTCTGACACACGATGCTTATCAGGCGATTTTGTGCTGGTTATCGACCCTAAAAGAAAGGCTGCAGTACAAACATTAAGTAAATATAATGTGTTTACAAAAGATCTTACCCCAGAGCGAGTGGCACTTGTTCCGCTTGAGGTGAAAGAAAAGGAACGTATCTGGGATATCAACGCCAATGAAAACGTATTTAAATTAGTACCAAAGAATGCTATTCCTTTTGAGTGGCAAAGAATCAACGACAATGCTTTTTCTATTCATGCCGACTTAAAACCGGGGGAATATTGCTTTATGATTCAGTATTTTAAGCGTATGCCTTACGACATAAATACCATTCTTGATTTCACTGTTATTGAAGACTTTTAAGGATCATCTATTAATTTATGAGGTCGTTTGTTTTTACTTTCTTTGTACTTGCTTTATTCTCGTGCAGCAAACCATCAGCCGAGAACATATATACGGACAAAAACAACTGGTTTGACAACGGAAAGGACATTAATCCACAGTTAGCTGATGTGTTCTATATCTTACCAACCTGTGTGTTTGACTGGACAGATTCTATTGGTCAGATGCATCATCATGCCTCACTAACAGATGAAAAGCAAAGAGCTGCCATGCAACCATCCTACGAGCTGGCAGACAAAATCTTTGCAGATAGTGCCAATTTCTTTGCTCCTTATTATCGTCACATCACCATGGAGTCGTGGAAAACAGAAGAAACTGTCACCGAACGTTTCCCAATGGCAATGGATGATATTCGGATGGCATTCAAACATTACCTGAAAGAGTGGAATAACGGAAGACCATTTGTTTTAGCAGGATTTAGCCAAGGCGCTAAGTGTGTAATAGAATTAATCAAGGAAATGGATGAACAAACCTACAGCAAGTTCATTGCAGGATATGTTTGTGGTTATCGTGTTACTCAACAGGATTTGCAAAGTAAAACACTTAAACCAGCGCAAAGTTCTACCGATACTGGTGTTGCCATTGCCTACAACAGCGTAACCAAACCACAAGGTATGAATCCAATTATTTCCGGAGGAAACCAGATTATCATCAATCCTGCATCATGGACAACTGATTATCTGCCTCACCCCCTGAATGATTCTATCAGCGTTCAAATAGACAGCATAAATAAAGTGCTAATTGTTCTAGGTATTGATGAAGAAAAGGCATTCATTCCTTCCCTAGAGTGGATTTTCCCAAAAGGTAATATCCATCTGCAGGAGCTTACCTTGTATCAAGAACAATTGCAGAAGAATGTAAAGCAGCGAATCAATTCGTTTGTTAAGAAATAACCCTCTGTCTAAACTATGAAATTAAACACACACAAATTATGAACGACGGCAATTATAAGTTAACCTGGAGAGAACGAGAATGTTCATTATCAGTAAATATGAACTTTCTGATGAGATAATGGGTGAAATCAATAAAGCTATCGAACTAAAAAAACACGCATAATATGGAATATCATTCATCACCCGACAAAATCACTCGTGATTATTTTGATTCACTGTTACTTGAAACAAGATATCTTGATTCAGATTTACCCAATACTACTGTAAAACTATTCGGTGAAACCTTCTCTACCCCAATCATGACTGCAGCTTTGTCGCATCTGCATAACTCTGCCAATAATGGAATGGTTGTTTATGCAGAAGGAGCACAAAAAAGCAATACACTTCACTGGGTTGGCATGGGTGAAGACAAAGAGTTGGAAGAAATCATTGCCACAGGTGCCAAAACCATCAAGATTATCAAGCCTCATGCAAACAATGCAGAAGTCTTCCGTAAAATACGCCATGCTGTAGATGCAGGATGCATTGCAGTAGGAATGGATATCGACCATGCATTTAATGCTAACGGTGGATACGACAATGTTTTCGGCTTGGAGATGAGGCCAAAGTCAACCGAAGAAATTAAAGATTTTGTAGAAGCTGCAGGCGTTCCTTTTATCGTTAAAGGTGTACTTAGCACAAGTGATGCAGAGAAATGTGCTAAAGCTGGATGCAAAGGCATAGTCATTTCACATCATCATGGAATGATGGCCTATTCCGTAGCTCCACTAATGGTAATTGGGGATATAGTGAAAGCCGTTGGAAATGACTTAGATATATTTGTAGATTGTGGAATAGAAAGCGGTATGGATGCCTATAAATGCCTGGCATTAGGAGCTAAAGCCGTTTCGGTTGGTCGTCATCTAATGCCTTTGCTAAAGCAAGGTTCTGATGCAGTATCAGCACGAATCAATGAAATGACTTCTGAACTGGCAACTGTTATGGCTAGAACTGGCGTTAAAGACCTTCAATCAATGGATCCAACCGTAATACATAGGAGGAATTTCTGATGCAATTAGGAATATCATCTTGTTTAGAGCATAAAAGTCCAGAAGAATGGGCCTTAAAACACAAGGCGTTAGGACTGAAATGTGTGAATTTCCCTGTAGATTATCTAGCAGGTGAAGATACATACATGGCATATAAAAAGGCTGCAGACGATGCAGGCTTACAGATTGCTGAGGTTGGAATATGGCGAAACACGTTAGCTGCAGATAAAGAGGAAAGAAAAAAATGGATTAACTATGCAATTGAACAACTTCGCATGGCCGATCGTATCGGTTCCATCTGTTGCGTTAATGTAGTAGGAACTCCATACGGACCTCGTTGGGATGGAGGCTATCGTGAAAACTTCAGCAAGGAATTGTGGAATATGGCAGTAAAGATGATTCAGGAAATCATAGATTCGGCCAAGCCAGTACACACAAAATTCAGTATTGAATCCATGCCATGGATGATACCAAGCAGTCCTGATGAATACCTACATCTAATCGAAGATGTTGATCGTTCTGAATTTGGAACCCATCTGGATGTGGTTAATATGATTACATCACCACAACGCTATTTCTTTAATGATTCATTTCTGGAAGAATGTTTTTCTAAACTGAAAGGAACTATTTGCAGTTGCCATTTAAAAGACATTCTATTAAAGCAAGAATACACCTTTCAGCTAGAGGAATGTGCATGTGGTCAAGGTACACTAAACCTAGAAAAATATGCTCAGTTGGCAAATGCCGAGAACCAGAATATGCCAATGATAATAGAGCATCTTACAACTGATAAGGAGTATGAAGATAGCGTCAAGTATGTTACAAAACTCCTAAAACTCCACAAAAACACCGAATGAAATAGCGCAAGAATACCGGATGAAATGCCACAAAAACACCGAATGCTATGGTTATATACAAAAGCAGAGGGGTGAACGAAAGTTCATCCCTCTGCTTTTATTTTACTATCTTGATTGCTTACTTAAGTAACACTACTCTTTTTATTCAAAAAAAAGTACAATTTTATTCAAATAACAGAGACCATTTACTATGCATCCTGGCTGACGGTTGTGTTCTATAGCTAGCATTTCTTCTATCTTCTTTGCTATTATTTTTTTGACCCGCTTCGCGGTAATTACCCTTTTAAATAAATCAAATAATTCAAATAAACCGAATGAATCCAACTTTCATAGCAAAGCCGTGAAGCCACATTCGCTTCAGGTTTTGCTATGAGGTAATTCTATTCTGTGACAGGACGAACAGAATGACCGTAAAAGCGGTTGCTGTAGTACGTGGCGTGGCCGATGCCATTGAAGTACAAGCTCTGGGCGTCGTTAGAGTAGGAAGAACTAAGCGTACTCGACCAATAGAAACCGTACTTACCCACGCGGTTAGAACTTGCGTCGTCACGAAGCCCGGCAGCAGGCAAGAAGATGCTGTTACCATTAGGACCAGTAATTACATAACCGTTATGGTCACCCTTTGTGGTCCACTTCCAGGTGCACTTGCTGTTGAGTTCCTCTAGTTCCTTTATTGTTGGCATACGCCATGTGCCACCCCAGTTCTCACGGGCTGTATCATGGTCGCTGTTAGGTTCCAGTTTGGTCTTTCCACCAATTTTGTAAACGTTCCAACTTTCACCTTTGTCGTCAAAGCAGTCGAAACAATTTTCCCATGTGTAGTTTGACTTGATACTGGTTTCACCCCATGCGTAATAGCCGCCATATTCTTCTGGCGAATTAGCACCTACATTACAAGTTGCCCACTTTACACTCAAGCCAAGGTCTACATATTTATGGCCTTCTATTTCTTTTTCTCTTTTCTCTTGGGTTATCTTTACGCTTTGCAATTCAGAACCCGATTTGATGATAACAGAACCGTTTCGCTCCTCGTTGGTTGTGTTTTCGGCAACCTTAATGGTAATCATTCTACTACCTGCAGTTCCACTAGTAGGACTAATGGAAATCCAGTCACTTGATGTACTGGCACTCCAATCTGCACTTGCTATAAATTCAATAGTAGCTTCACCACCTACAGCTTGAATTGCAGCAGAAGGACTTGTCGTCACATCAATCAGGTCAGATGGAGTTGGCGTAGGAGTTGGTTGTGGAACATTAGGATCATCAACATCATTCCCTTGTGTGCATGCCAAAATGCTGAATGATAGTATTACAAATAATAATATTTTTTGGCAACTATATACTTTTAGGCACAAAAGTTCAATAATGAGCACTACCAAGTGGGTGGTGCTCATTTTTTTTCATGCAATTGAAAATATTTTCACTTTACAAAGTAAAGTGAACGTGCACACCCATGCACACCTTTCGTAAGTTTTTCTTGATATTTATGCGTAACTTTGCTATGTTTTTAAGAAAAGGGCATAGGTTATGATAGATTTCAGCAAGTTCAACTCACTCATCGCAATGACAATGTACTTCAACAGCGAAGATGTTTGCCGTAACGCAATCATCGAGACTCGTTGGGGAAAAGGCGAACAGCAAGACGTTGTTTGCCCATATTGTGGCAAGTGTTAAAGAGTGGCAGATTCCACTGTACCGCTTGCAACCATAATTTCTCTTGCAAGGTTGGCACAATCTTTGAGAATTCAAACCTCTCACTTGTAAAGTGGTTCATTGCAATGTACCTCATTTCAAGTCACAAGAAGGGTATCTGATATAAATCACAAAACAGATTTCGAGCATTCGCAATAGATCATAATATCCCGTCTCTTACATAGCGTAAAAGACGGGATATTATGGTAGAACTAAGGAACTTGTCCATCGGGGGGCAACTTTATTTCAGTATATAATCGTAAAATTCCAGATCATCATCGCCGTTCCTGTCCACCTCATCCTCAATGTCCAGCAACGTCATACCTTCATCAGGCTCCACTTTTTGTCTCTTTTTCGGTTTTGTCTCTGGCAAATCAGGTTTCACATATACCTTCTGTTTATATGGGTTCTCAGGAGTCTCAGGTTTCTTATGTAGTTCCTTGTAGAAATCACTATTAGCAAAAGCACACACGGCCCATACATACAACACGACTAATACATAAGTGAAAGCATTAGGCTCATTTTTTTCGTTTTCCATAGACGTCATTATTATCAACCCTCACAGGGCAGGTTATTCCTTTCAATAGCCTCACTGTGCACACGCACCAGTTCTTTGCGTAGCCACAATGGTTCCAGCACCTCGATAAATCTGCCTTGCGACTCCAAATATGTGACAAAGTCAAACGTTGGTCGCAATGTCAACTCAAAGTCTGCATAGTTATCACCACGTCCAATCAGCCTTTGAGTATGATGGATAGGTTGCTTAGTGGAAAGTTAATGATTATTTATGAACTGTGCAAGAAAAATACACTTATTCTATTTAAATAAACCTCAAAAAATACACTTATTCCATCAAAGCAAGCCGCAAATACTACACTTATTCCGCCAAAACAAGTACACTTATTCCAAAATTCAACAAATCCAAACAAAGAAAAACAATCGCATTGCAAGATTACGATCTGTAGCCTATGCGTTGCAGCCCTTAATCCGGATGGTTGTTTATCCCGGTTTATCGCCAATAGTCAGCTCCAAATGGCATTATACCCACTTCCAAGCAGGTACGACATTTATAGTCAGTCCGTCCTTTTCTATTATCTCCTCTTGATCGAAAGTTATGATAAGAGCTTGCTGGAGAGGTTCGAGAGCGTTGAGCTGCACCAATGCATTAACTTCCCGATTACGTGTTGCCTCGTCCGTTATGTCGTATGAGGCTTGTATGGCGATATGCTCATCGGGGATATAGAAGTCCACCTCGATATTGCGATTGTAGTAATAGAGACGTGGAGAGTCATCGCCACGGTTGTAACGCTTGTATAGAACGATGGCACACAAATTCTCTAACAGCGAGGTATCGGCATCATTGAGGAATATACTCAGCAATCCATTATCTACAAAATAATGCTTCTTTATCGTCTCTTTCTCAACGAACTTCGAGGCATAATTGTCGAGAGTAAACATAAGGCATGCCTCTTTGACATACCGCACATAGTCAATGATTGAAGCCGTGTTGGTCGATACACCAGTGCTTTTGACCAGATTTGCCAGTCGGTTATATGCAAGAGGCTGTTTCACGTTCTCTGCCAATCGCTTCACGGCGAGGCGTAGGGCATGATCATTCTTTATGTTGTTGCGTAGGATAACGTCACCAAGAATAATCTTCTCGTACAATCCGTTCAGCCAGTGACGCTTGTTGCGGTAAAGGAAGAGTTCCGGGAATCCTCCCCATCGGAAATACTCGGCAAAAAACCTCTGTACTTCATTGCGCTGTCGTGAATGTTCCCAATCCGGTTTTAGGGTTATATTATTTGCATCAAGGAATTCTCTGAAGGAATATGGGAATACTTTCTCATCAAAGAATCTTGCCCCAAGCACGGTGGCAATATCCCTACTGAGCATCTTAGCATTGCTACCTGTGATAAACACCATATACTTCTGATTAGCCAGACGACGTGCGAAATGCTCCCATCCTTCGATATTCTGTATTTCATCAAAAAATAATATAGGCTTGCCATCGTACATGGTACTATAAGCTTGGAGTATGAGGTCGAAATCCTCAGCTGTCATACCAAGCAGGCGCTCGTCGTCGAAATTGATATACACAATCTCACTGATGTCATGTCCGGACTCAAGCATCATTTTGGCACGTTGATAAAGGAGGTATGACTTGCCTGCCTGTCTCACTCCCACAAGGACATAGCGTCCCTGTTCCTCAAACTCGAAACGTCTGCGGATCAACTCCACGTCCTGTATTTCCTCTTGCCCCTCCTTAATGAGAGTCTTAAAAACATCTTTATTCATATTGCTATGTTATTAATTCGGGTGCAAAGATGCGATTTTTATTTACTACCACCAAATAAAATTTAATATTTTTATTAACCCGCAGTAAATAAAAACAAAGAATCTTGTATAATTGGAAGCAAACAAAAAAGATAAAATCCCCCCAAATAACCAAGCAATAGGAGGAAGACACGCTATTTAAACATGTATTCCTCCCTGTTTTTGTGAGTGGGTCAGTAGTACCTGTCCCTATGATTCCCTGTGATTCCGTTCCTGTGATTCCGCGAAATCTAAAACCACTCATCCTGCATCGCCTTCAGAAACTCCTGAGTGATGGGGTAGCCAGAGGCATTACCCAGCACAGCATCTGTGTCACAGTATGGGCACCATGCCGTTTCTTGACCATCCGTTTCCTTCACGAAGTATGCTTCCGAAGCAGGAAAAGTCTCCAGACAAGAGAAACAACCGCAGACTTTTGAGCGAAGTACAGACTCCTTATTCTTGAACGATGCCTGGTGAGCACGCTTCATATATTGGTATTCAGGAGTGAACGGATGGCAGATTATCTTCACGGCCTCCTCGCACACATGGTGTCCGCCGGGTATGGTGCAGAAACCGTGTACATCTTCCACGAAAACATTCTGATAGCGGTCGCCCAGCAGCTCATCGTCATTTGCAAAGTATCCGGTTATGAGGTTGCGTTCTTCGTCGCTGAAAGTCTTCAGCAGTGGTTCAAAGGCAGCATAAGTTGCCGTCATCTGCCTTGACGGAACAGGTAAGTCGTTCAGTGGCCCAAGCTTTGGCAATTCGACAGAAGGCAGGTAGCAAGGATTGATGACGATGCGCTCTATGCCCGTGGTCAGCAACGTAAGAAATCCTCCAAGCGATGATCCGACAACAAGGTTGATGCCCTCACGTTCGATCGTTTCGCGTATCTCCTGCAGGGCCACAGCACAGTCATCCTGCGTGTAGTCCATACCTATCACCTGCCACTCGTCCTGAGGCATATATTTGCGAAACAAACGGTAGCTATTGCCTTCAGGCGAGCCGTTGTAGCCATGTATGTATAACAGTTTTTTCACTTGATGACGTTTGTTATGCTAGATATTTGCAAATAAATCGCCCGAAAACTGTGAATTTTTACAAATTCCATAATTCTCGGACGATTATTATCAATGTATTAATTCACATAAAGTGAAGTTGGGAATGCCTCTTCTTTATATCACTTCCCAATCTTCACCATCTTCTGATTCAGAATATTGTTCTGAATCATAATAGTCTTCAGGACCTTTTTCCCAGTCAAGACTGTTATCGTTCTCAAACCTTTCCTTTGCTTCTTCTAATGAATCAGCTTCTACAACTGCTTCAACAGCATAAGTGTAGTAAATTTCCTTTTTGTAAAACATAATAAAGTAAAATTTTTAACGAACTATTGGTATTTAGTTCAATAGTTTTTTTGAGCCTACCTCCTTTAAAGCGAATCGGTATTTTCTTTATGATGTATATTCAGTAATGACATCAGCACAGTCAAAACCGTGAGCCTTGCGATACTCTATGTCGCGCTTGATGGCTTCTGTGACAGCCTTATCCTCTTCGGCAGAGACTTTACGAGCCTCTGGCAGAATATGGGTGGCAGGGATGCGAAGACCGTCGAAGAGGAAGTACTCGTAAGCACCCTTTTCGTCAGCAGTAAGGCCGGCTATAGTCGTGAAAGTCTCTTCGGTTGAAGATTTGATCTTAACTACAGTCAGTTCCTTACCTTTGCGCTCCTTAATGAGCAGGAGTACAGTCTGTTTCGAATTTGAAGGATAATACTTCCTACCGATTTGGAATTTCTTGATTGTCTGCATGACTATTTTATATTACGGCTATAATATAGTATTGTTTGCCAATAATTTCAAAAGAAACATAAAATTAAATCATAGACATTCATAATTGTCAACCTCAAATCCAAAATTCTTTTGAAATACGGTATAACGAGAACAGCGAATGGAGACCTCCTCACATTTGAGGATAAGATATCCATTCACTGCTCATTTCATGAAGATGAGGCACAAACCAATTTTACAGATACTGAGAATACTCTATTTATAAT
>JAGHTY010000071.1 GCA_018065125.1 Candidatus Minthousia equi | reverse complement strand
TGCTTAAATATGCCGTTACACAGCCCGAAAATGAGTATATTGTAGCTACAGAAAGTGGTATTCTAAAAGAAATGCAGAAAATATGACCTGAAAACAAATTTATTCCTGCTCCTCCTAATGATAGTACCTGTGCTTGCAATGAATGTAGTTACATGAAATTAAATACTCTAGAAAAGCTATATAATACTTTGAAATATGAATGGCCAGAGATAGATGTAGATGCAAGAGTTGCAAAAAAAGCGGTGAAGAGTATTCACCGCATGCTTGATATTTCAGAGAAATTAGGTTTGTAATTACTTATTTAAAAGATACTCACAAAGTTTAGCTACTGCTCTTGAGCGGTGGCTAACTTTGTTTTTAACTTCTACTCCTAATTCAGCACAAGTTTCATTATATCCTTCTGGAATAAAAATAGGATCATATCCAAAACCTTTATCACCTTTTTTACAAGTGGTAATAGTTCCGTTCACAATTCCTTCAAACTGATGCTCAACACCATTTTCTATTAAAGATATAATAGTACGAAAACGTGCACGACGGTTTTCAACACCATCTAATTCACTTAATAGTTTTCTAACATTTGCATCAGTATCATGACCTTCTGTAGCGTAGCGTGCTGTATGAACACCAGGAGCACCATTCAAAGCTTCAACTTCTAAACCAGTATCATCAGCAAAACAATCTAAATGAAAATTATCATATACATAATGTGATTTTATGCTTGCATTACCTTCTAGAGTATCTGCATCTTCAGGAATATCTGCAAAGCAATTAATATCCTTTAGACTTAGTAATTCTATTTTTCCTCCTAAAATAGAGTTTATTTCTTGCAGCTTATGTTCGTTGTTACTGGCAATTACTAACTTTTTCATTATTTACCTTTAATTTTATCAAAACCTTCGCCAAATACACCAATTACTTTACTTTGTGAAATGAAAGCATTTGGATCTATATTCTTTACTACACTGAATATTTTATTACTTTCGTATTTTTTAGCCAGACACATTACTACTTTAGTATCTTTATGAGCATAATGTCCTTCGGCTTTCATCATAGTACATCCACGATGAACTTTTATATTGATGGCATCGGCAATTTCTTCGTGCTTACTTGAAATTATTAGGAACTGTACAGATTGGCGCATTCTGTCCATAAAGTAATCCATAATATAGTAGGTAATGAACAATGTACAGAAACCAAATACTACTCTTCGCCAATCATAAAATACAAAGTAGCATGATGCAACGATGAATAAATCGCAATAGGTGAGTATTTTTCCAAGTGTAACATCACGATACTTGTTGATAACTGCAGCAATAATATCAGTACCACCTGTGCTTCCATTATTCATAAATACAATTCCTAAACCTATACCACAAAGGATAGAACCAAGTACACATGCCATAAAGTCCTCTCCATTACCCATTAATTGGATAAGTTGTCCGTTTTCTAATGTAAGTGCTACTTGAAGAAAACGTAACATAAGTGTCATGCAGATAATACCATAAATGGTTTTCAGCATAAATTTAAATCCTAAAATTTTAAGGGCAATAGCCAGAAAGGCACAGTTAATAAGGAAATAGGTAATATCAACTGGAATATTTGTGGCAAAGAATACAATAGATGCCACACCCGCAACTCCACCAGTACTAATTTGGTAGGGCAGCAAAAAAGCACACCATCCCAAGGCATAACAAAAGACACCCAATGTTATCATTAGGTAATCTCTTGTTTCCTTGATGACTTTACTTGTCTTTATAGATGACATTATTTAACTACGATGTTAACCAATTTATTTGGAACAACAATAACCTTTACTACATTAAGACCAGCAATATATTTAGCACTTTGCTCACTTTCAAGTGCTGTCTTTTGAATTTCCTCTTTTGATGCATCTGCAGGGAAATCGATAGTGAATCGAGTTTTTCCGTTGAAAGAAATAGCATAGGTAATACTATCTTCTTTCAGATATTCTTCATTCCAGGTAGGCCATTGTGCATCGCAAACGGTATTAGTATTGCCTAATGCTTCCCATAACTCTTCACTAAGGTGAGGGGTAAATGGTGCCAAAAGAACTACCAATGTTTCAAGTACCTGCTTGTTGCAGCATTTTTGCTGCTGTAATTCATTAACACAGATCATGAATGCACTGATAGAGGTATTATATGAGAAATTTTCAATATCTGCAGATACCTTCTTGATAAGTTTGTGTATGCTCTTCAGTTCTTCCTTGGTAGGTTCGCCTTCTTTTGGAAGGAACTGATCATCACGACTGTAGAATAGATTCCACAATTTCTTCAGGAAACGGTGGCAACCGTCAATTCCGTTGGTATCCCATGGTTTACTTTGCTCTACAGGACCTAGGAACATTTCGTATAAACGAAGGGTATCAGCACCAAACTTGTCTACAATCATATCTGGGTTTACTACATTGAACATAGATTTACTCATCTTTTCAATAGCCCAACCACAAATATACTTGCCATCTTCTAAAATAAACTCTGCATTATTATATTCAGGACGCCAGTTCTTGAATGCTTCTACATCCAGTACATCGTTCTTTACAATGTTTACATCTACATGAATAGGTGTAACATCATAGTCCTTCTTAAGGTTCAATGATACGAAAGTATTGGTATCTTTGATACGATAAACAAAGTTACTACGACCCTGAATCATACCCTGATTAACAAGTTTCTGGAATGGTTCTTCCTTGCAGCTTACACCTAGATCGAACAGGAACTTATTCCAAAAACGACTATAAATAAGGTGACCAGTAGCATGCTCTGAACCACCTACATACAAGTCTACATTCTGCCAGTATTCGTCAGCTTTCTTGCTTACCAGTTCTTGCTTGTTGTTAGGATCCATATAGTGCAGGTAATAAGCCGATGAACCTGCAAAACCTGGCATGGTATATAATTCGATAGGGAATACAGTTTTGTTGTCGATAAGTGCCTTGTCTACTACTTTCTTGTTAGCTTCATCCCAAGCCCAAATTTTAGCATTTCCCAATGGAGGTTCACCTGTTTCTGTAGGCAAGAAGTTTTCTACCTGTGGTAACTCTAGTGGCAGACACTCCTCAGGAATCATGCAAGGAATTTCGTTCTTATAGTAAACAGGGAATGGTTCACCCCAGTAGCGCTGACGACTGAAGATAGCGTCACGCAGACGATAGTTCACCTTTACACGACCCAACAGATGTTCCTTAACGTATTTCTTGGTAGCAGCAATAGCTTCCTTAATAGTAAGTCCATTAAGGTTGAAATCCACGTATTGAGTAGCACCTGCAGCTGGTGAGTTGCATACAATACCTTCCTTGGCATCATAACTCTCCTCGCTTACATCAGCACCTTCAATTAGTGGAACGATAGGTAAACCAAAATGCTTTGCAAAAGCATAGTCACGACTATCATGTGCAGGCACTGCCATGATAGCACCAGTACCGTAACCGGCCAATACATATTCTGAAATCCAGATAGGATTCTTCTCACCGGTAAATGGGTTAATAGCATATGAACCAGAGAATACACCAGTTACAGTATGATCAATTTGACGCTCACGCTCGGTACGGCTCTTTACATAGTTAAGATATTCTTCTACAGCAGCTTTCTGCTCTGGGGTAGTTACCTTTTGTACCAATTCGCTCTCAGGAGCCAAAACCATGAAAGTAACACCAAACATGGTATCTGCACGAGTTGTGAATATAGTGAAGCTCTCGTCGCTGTCGGCAATTTGGAAATTGACCTCAGTACCTTCTGAACGACCAATCCAGTTTTTCTGTGTTTCCTTGATTGACTCACTCCACTGAATAGTGTCTAAACCGTCAAGTAAACGCTGTGCATAGGCAGAAACACGCAGACACCACTGACGCATCTTCTTCTGCTCCACTGGATAACCACCACGTACACTAACACCATCTACTACCTCATCGTTGGCCAATACAGTACCCAACTTTGGACACCAGTTAACCATGGTTTCACCTAGGAATGCTATACGGTAGTTCATAAGTACATTACTCTGCTGTTTCTCGTCCATAGCCTTCCATTCCTCGGCTGTGATGTCAAGTTCCTCGCTCTGAGCTACATTCAAACCTTCGGTACCATTTTCATTAAGGTGTTCAATCAGTTTCTCGATAGGTTGAGCTTTCTGGCAGGTATTGCAGTAGAAGCTATTGAACATCTTCTGGAATGCCCATTGTGTCCAGTGATAATAACCAGGAGCACAGGTACGTACCTCACGGTTCCAGTCAAAGCAAAAACCAATCTTATCTAGCTGCTCGCGGTAGCGGTCGATATTCTGAAAGGTAGTTTTCTCAGGATGCTGACCAGTTTGAATAGCATACTGCTCTGCAGGCAATCCGTATGAATCGTAGCCCATAGGGTTTAATACATTATAACCCTGCTGACGCTTAAAACGTGCATAAATATCACTGGCAATATATCCCAATGGATGACCTACATGCAATCCAGCTCCTGATGGATATGGGAACATGTTAAGTACATAGAATTTCTTCTTGCTTTCATCCTCAGACACTTTATAGGTTTCTTGTTCAACCCAGCGTTTGTGCCATTTTTTTTCAATTTCTCTGAAATTGTATTCCATTTTTTATGTATGTGATTTTGTTATTATTTCAATTTAATGCATAATGCGTGCAAATTTACTATAAATAAATGATATACCTATTATATAATAGAAGATAATAAAATTGTGTACGCAAACAAAATTGATTTATATCAAGAAAAAGGTGTGTTTTTATTGTTTTTACAAGGTAGTTATCTATCAAAAATACTACATTCCGTATCTTTGCAGTGAAAATAATGATAAGTTTTTTGGTTTTTAGTAGTTGTTAAGGTTTAAGAGAAGTGATTCAGATTATTTAGTGAGAGAAATTATTGATGAGAATTGATTAGTTTGATTAAAAAAGGTAGTTCTTGTGAAAGAGCTACCTTTTGTTTTTATTGTTATTACTGAATTAGCGGAAGTATTTGATTACAAATGCTTGTCATACCAGCAATAGAGGGGTGTCCCCATTGTTTTTCTACATCTTTCAGTAAGATGTGCTTTACACCATATTTCTTGCAGATTTTTGCTTGTGCCTGGGTAATTTCTTCTTTTAACTCACTATTGCAAACATTGATTATAGTTGCATTTGGATAATGCTTTGTAATGTAATTCAGCATATAGCAGAAAGCAGGACAAAAGCTGTATAAATCTGCCTTTTTCCATTTTTTATATTTTACCTTTCCAATAGGAGAATTTGCCCAACTATCATTTGTTCCACCTAAGATAACAATAATATCAGGATTACCTAAATTGTTCATACGTGTAATGAAGGCACGGTCACTATAATCTTTTTTATCATATCCTGTGTAACATACAGTAGAACCTGAATAAGAATTATTTATCTCTAGTTTCAACCCCGCTTTATCTATCAGTTGTTTCCACCAGGTTTGTTCTACACTGATTACATCATTTTCCTTGTTAGGACCTCCATCTTCACCAGCATACCAACTTAAATTGGTAGAAGGAGTCATATATCCTTCATATGTAGAATAAGAATCGCCTAAAATGGATATTTTTTTCTGTCCCCACATTTGAAGTGGAAGTAAAACCAATAAAAGTAATAATGTAAATTTTTTCATATTATGAACGGATTTTATTTTTCTTGCTCAAAGATACATTTTTTATATAATAGTACAAAATTCGCTAATAAATAAGTATCTTCGCAGTATGAAAAACGAAACAATACGATTAAATAACCTTTATACTGGTTACCATGTAAAAGGTGGTAACAAGGTAGTGGCACAGAATATAAATGCTTCATTGTATGATTCTGAACTTACTTGTCTTTTAGGAGTAAATGGTTCTGGTAAATCTACTTTGTTAAGAACACTCTCTGCCTTTCAACCTGCTTTACAGGGTGAAATTTATCTGCAGAATAAAAAACTTAATGAATATTCAGATAAGGAGATTGCCAAGAAAATAGGCGTTGTATTAACTGATCGAATAAGTGTACAAAATCTCTTAGTAGAGGAATTGGTAGGATTGGGTCGTAGTCCTTATACAGGTTTTTGGGGAACTCTTTCAAAAGAAGATAAAGAAATTGTTGAGGATTCAATTCACGAAGTAGGTATAGATGATTTAAAGGGTAGAATGGTAAGTACTCTCAGTGATGGTGAGCGACAGAAGGTTTTAATTTCAAAAGTTCTTGCACAGCAAACACCAGTAATTTTCTTAGATGAACCTACTGCTTTTTTGGATTATCCTAGTAAGGTAGATTTATTACGCCTATTAAGAAAACTGGCGCATGAAATGGGTAAAACCATTTTTCTTTCTACACACGATATAGAGTTAACATTACAAGTTACAGATAAGGTTTGGCTTTTAGATAGTGGAGAGGTAAACATTGGTACACCAGTCGAACTTTGTAACAATGGATGTTTTAGTAAGGTGTTTGGTCGTGAAGGAATGCAGTTTGATTATTCATCTGGCATACTTAGAGTTGCAAAAGTATAAAAACAAAGACATTCCTCGCTTCGCAGCGAAGAATGCCTACCAATAAAAGGAAACTAACTCTCTCTTAAAACTTATCTTATCTTTTTTACCTTGTGTCAGTATTGTTTGTTTGAAATTGATTTCATTGCAAAGATATGTTTTTTGCATGTACCATCCAAGAAGATAATTATAGAATATTGAAT
>JAGHTY010000138.1 GCA_018065125.1 Candidatus Minthousia equi | reverse complement strand
GTCACTTTATTTACTAGCCGATGTAGAAGTAAGTTTCGATAGTGCATTGAAGGATGCCTTTATGGTGGCGTTCTTTACCAGTGTAGGCTTTCAGACAAACCTGAAGGTGCTTAGGCAAGGCGGTCGCCTGCTTGTGCTGATGGTTGTATTGCTTGTGCTGATGATCCTGATGCAGAATACCGTTTCTGTATCCGTGGCAAAAGTGCTGGATGTGAATCCATTGATAGGCATGGCCGCAGGAAGTATTTCCATGTCTGGCGGGCATGGCACGGCAGGAGGCTTTGCCAGTGTGCTTGAGCAGATGGGACTTACTGGTGCCGGTACCATCGCCATGGCTGCCGCCACATTTGGCCTCGTAGCAGGATCGATGATTGGCGGCCCCCTGGCCGAAAGGCTCATCAGCAAGAAACTTACCGCCAGGCAGAAAGAAATGGCTGCAGCCCCAGCCATGCCAGAATCTGCGCCATCCGCAGTAACCCCTTGCGGTCACGACCAGCATGAAAGTTATGCCAAGGCCACATACAGCATCATCCTGGTCATGGCAGGCGGCACGCTGCTTAGCTGGCTGCTTGCACAAACGGGTGTTACCTTTCCCACCTATTTTGGCGCACTGGTGCTTGCTGCCATTGTGCGTAACGTAATGGCACTAAGCCCCAAGATGGAACAGCATCTTGATATGGACAGAATCGTGTCGGTAGGCAAAATCTGCCTCTTCATGTTCCTTGGCATGGCCATGGCATCACTCAGGCTGTGGGAGTTACAATCCCTTGCTCTGCCTTTGGTTCTGTTACTCCTTATTCAAATTTCGCTAACCACCCTTTTTGCCTACTTTGTTGCCTTTCGCCTGCTGGGTAAAGACTACGATGCAGCCGTATTGGTAGCAGGTTTCTGTGGTTTCGGACTTGGCGCCACCCCAAATGCCATGGCAAACATGAGTGCCGTTTGCAATAAATATCATTACACCCTAAACCCCTTTCTGCTGGTACCCATTGTAGGCGGAATGGTTAACGACGTTATAAATACAGGCATAATTACCACCTTCCTAAACTTCTTGGGGGAGTGATAGAGTGTACAGTTCTTATTTTCCCGTTGCTACATGTTGATTCACAATTTGTTATATATGTGTAGAAAAATAAGCTTTGATAAAGCGTTGCAACGGCGTTGTTGTTCCGTGCCCTACGGATTTTTGTTCCATCACCACGGAACAAAAATCCGTATAGCATGGAAAAATTGCAGAAATCCTTGCTTCTGTTTTTTTTCTAAGAATTTTGATTTCACCCGTCACCCGTCACCAATTGGCCTTGAAAGCCTTTATTTATGCGGGTTTTGGAAGGTGAATAGAGAAATCCACCCGTCACCCATCCCGTCACCCTAAAGTTATGATTTGTTAAAGTAAGAGTTAAACGATTTCTGTTTTGTCGTAAGGCAAAGGTGACGGGTAGGGTGACGGGTGCTTTTAACCCCTCATTTCTTGGAATGCCGATGAATAGGGCGTTGTAGAGGTAGAAGGTGACGGGTGACGGGTGCTTTTGCATTTCTTTCAGAAAAATATTTCCTACGAGTTTTCCCCTACCTATTGTTGGTTTTATCAACCTGTGTAACAGACTGTTAAGAAAATCAGATATGCAGTTTCCCACTCCAATATTTGGAATGATCAATAAAATAGTATTATCTTTGCATCCGAAAATATTAAATATTACAAACAACAATTAAAAAAAACTAAATCTAAAACTAGAAAAGCTTATGAGTAACATTTCTCAGCAGGACGAAACTGCCATGCTGCTTGAGTACGTGGAGCAGCACCTGGCGTTTCGCCACAATGAAATTTCAAACGTGTACGAGTTTAAAACCTTAGAGCAGGAGAATTTCCAGCCACTCACAGTAGAGGCCCTGAATTCCATCCTTATTAAGATGAAGGAAGATGGGCTGGAAATCAAGTCGCTCAAGACAAACGTAGAGCAGTACATCTACTCTGACCATTCTGCCAGGTTCAACCCTGCAACAGATTACCTCGGCAATCTGCCAGCATGGGATGGACACGACCGCATCAGCGAGCTGTTCTACCGCCTTCCTGGCATGAACACCGAGTTGCAGGGCTATGCCTCAAAGTGGTTCCTCTCAATGGTAGCACACTGGATGGGAATGTGCCAGCTTCATGCCAACGAGCTGGTGCTTACGCTGATAGGTGCACAAGCATGCGGAAAGAGCACTTTCTGTGCCAGCCTTCTGCCACTTTCCTTAAGAAAGTATTACATGGACAACATCAATCTGGGTAATAAGTTCGACAAGGAGATGGCGCTTACCAACAACCTCCTTGTGAACATCGACGAGCTTGATCAGGTAAGGGCAAGCCGACAGGCAGAGCTGAAGCAGACGCTTTCTAAGTTCGAGGTGAATGGCCGCCCTATCTTTGGCAGCCACCAGCTGGTTCGTCCTCGCTTCGCATCGTTCATGGCAACGACCAACAACCGTCGCCCCCTGAACGACCCAACCGGCAGTCGCCGTTTCATCTGCATCGACATTCCCGAAGGAATGGTCATCGACAATGAAACCGCCATTGAGTACGACCAGCTTTATGCGCAGGCACTTCACGAACTGCAGGTGAACAATGCCCGCTATTGGCAGAACGCACAGGAGACAAGCCGTTTGATGCAGCTGAATCACGACTACCAGAAAATCGGTGACGTTCCAGAAATGGTAGCAGCAAGTTTCCGCTTGCCAACTGAGGGAGAGAAGTGTGCAGAACTAAAGGTGGCAGAGATTGTTAATCATCTGCAGAAGGTTTATCCTAACCTTGAGTTAAACGCAAATTTGAATGTAAAGGTAGGAGTGGCCTTGAAAAAACTTGGTATTCCAAGTCGCAATACCAAGTGTGGCTCTCTCTACCAGATTGTACCACTTAAAGCAGCTTAAATTATGAAAGGCATTACTGTAAAAGTAGAAAACCAGTTAAAGGCATTGAACGATATCCCTAATGGATACTCGTTCTGCCTTAGGAAGGATTGCCTGCGTGCAGACAAGTGCCTTCGCAGTGTGAAGTTAGATGAGTATTGCAAGGAGCGGGAGCGAGAGTCGTTCAATATCGTAAACCCTGCCTATTGCCGAACCGACGAGCGCCCTTGCCGTTACTACACCACGGTAGATTTGGTGCCCTATGCAGTGGGATTTCAGAATCAGTACAGCAAGATGAACCTGATTCAGAAGGATGAGTTTAAGCGTTATGTAAAAAGTGCATTTTGCAAAACCTTATTCTACGACATGAAGAA
>JAGHTY010000051.1 GCA_018065125.1 Candidatus Minthousia equi | reverse complement strand
TCTGCAACCAATTCTACCAACAGGTCGCCCTGATTAACGATCTGCCCCTGAGTTACTGCTATGCGCTGTACTGTACCGTCAAACTCACTAACGATGTCGTTAGCCATATTCATTGACTCGATTACCAACACAACATCACCACGTTTTACGTGCTGACCGTCTGCTGCTACCAACTGGGTAACAGTACCTGGCAATTCAGAGATTACATTTGCAGGACCGCCAGTTTGCTGTGCCTTAGGAGCACTACTTGCAACAGGACTAGCTACAGGAGCCTTGTGCTCGGTAGTAGCAATCTGTACCTGATAAGTCTGTCCGTTTACAGTAACAGTCAGTGCACCAGCTGCCTTACCTTCTTCTACGGTAGCAGCATAGTCTTTTTCACCTATCTTAAATTTAAAATCTTTCATTTTTTATAATCTTGGATTTAATACTCTGCCCCATGCAGAAGGAGCCTTTTTGATTGTAAGTATACCACTTTCTTTGTCGTGGTCGTCATTATAATAAAGGTAGAGCGCAACAGCAACGGCTGCCTTGTCTTCTTCGCTGGCTTCCTCAAAAGCCTTTACCTGCTTGCTGACTTGGTAGGTTTGCTTTACGTCTCTAGCTGTGGCGGTAACCTTTTTTGCTGTCATGTTGAAGATCAAAAGCACCAGCACAATGAGTAGCAGGATACAGAATACCACAAGGATACTCATACCGGTTATCATCCATGCCTCTGCCCAATTAGCTGATAATAAATTCATAATATCGACCTTTTATTAAAGTGGAATATTACCGTGCTTCTTAGCAGGGTTAACCAACTTCTTGTTCTCAAGCTGTGCCAATGCGCGAATAACACGGAAACGGGTGTTGCGTGGCTCAATCACATCATCAATGTAACCATACTTAGCTGCCTGATATGGATTAGCAAACAACTTAGTGTATTCATCTTCCTTCTCCTTGATGAATGCCTTAGCCTCTTCAACCTTGCCTTCATCCTTCAATGCCTTGGCATCCTTTGCATACAATACAGATGCAGCACCGCTAGCACCCATTACTGCGATTTCTGCAGATGGCCATGCGTAGTTGATATCTCCACGCAGCTGCTTACAGCTCATTACGATGTGTGAACCACCATAGCTCTTACGCAGGGTAACGGTAACCTTTGGAACAGTAGCCTCACCATAAGCGTACAGCAACTTAGCACCATGCAGGATAACTGCGTTGTACTCCTGAGCAGTACCTGGCAAGAATCCAGGAACGTCAACCAATGTTACGATTGGAATATTGAATGCATCACAGGTACGAACAAAACGTGCACCCTTGCGGCTTGAGTTGCTATCCAAAACACCTGCCAACTGCTTTGGCTGGTTAGCCAGAATACCTACAGTTTCACCATTCATGCGTGCGAAACCGATAATCAGGTTCTTTGCAAAGTTTGGCTGAACCTCGAAGAACTCACCGTTATCAACGATACCAGCGATAACCTGATACATGTCGTAAGGCATGTTTGGATTGTCTGGGATGATTTCGTTCAGGTAATCCTCCATACGGTTGATAGGGTCTGTGCACTCTACGCGTGGAGTCTTCTCCATGTTGTTCTGAGGCAGGTAGCTCATCAACTTCTTGATCATGGCAATTGCTTCCTCATCATTAGAAGCGGTGAAGTGAGTTACACCACTCTTGGTAGCGTGAACAGAAGCACCACCTAACTGCTCTTGGGTAACAACCTCACCCAAAACAGCCTTAACAGGACCAGGACCGGTCAGGAACATGTAAGAAGTGTTTTCAACCATCAAGGTAAAGTCGGTTAGGGCAGGAGAATATACAGCACCACCGGCGCAAGGACCAAAGATACCAGAAATCTGTGGGATAACACCGCTAGCCATGATGTTACGCTGGAAGATTTCAGCATAACCAGCCAGAGCGTTGATACCTTCCTGCAGACGTGCACCACCAGAATCATTCAAACCAATAACTGGAGCGCCAACCTTCATAGCGATATCCATTACCTTGCAGATCTTGCTTGCCAACATCTCTGACAGAGAACCTGCACTTACGGTAAAGTCCTGAGCGAATACATATACCAAACGACCAGCGATGGTACCGCAACCGGTAACAACGCCATCACCCAGGTAATGCTTCTTTTCCATGCCGAAGTTGTAGCAACGATGTTCTACGAACATGTCCATTTCTTCGAAACTACCTTCGTCCAAAAGCATGTTGATACGCTCACGAGCGGTAAACTTGCCTTTAGCGTGCTGCTTCTCGATGGCCTTTTCACCACCACCGATGCGAGCTTTTGCGCGAAGCTCAATGAGCTCCTTTATTTTTTCTGTTTGCTTACTCATTTTATCTTTTGTTTATGATAATTACTTCTGTGGTTCGCACAATTCAGTCAGAATACCTGCGGTTGACTTTGGATGCAAGAAAGCGATAGACATCTGCTCTGCACCTGGACGTGGAGCCTTGTCGATTAGGCGGATTTCCTTAGCATCGCACTCTGCCAAAGCATTAGCAACACCATCCTCAATAGCAAATGCTACGTGGTGAACACCCTTGCCACCCTTCTCCAGCCACTTTGCGATAGCGCTTTCTGGAGATGTTGGTTCCAACAATTCCAACTTAACTTCACCAACCTTCAGGAAAGCAGTCTTTACTTTCTGGTCAGCAACTTCTTCAATGGCATAGCACTTCAAGCCAAGAACATTCTCGAAATAAGGAAGAACCTCATCAATACTCTGGACACCAATGCCCAGGTGATCAATACGTGAAATTTTCATGTTAATTTATGTTTTTATGGTTTATACAATTTCTATGCAAAGTAACAAAAAAATGCGCACTTTATGAAATAAAAACTGATTAATCCATAAAAAAGGTGTATCTTTGCAAAGCAGACTTATCAAATTTAGATGAAATAAAAATAATAATATGGATTTTAAAGATTTAATCAAGCAAAGAAGAAGTATTCGTAAGTTCACAGAGCAGGAAATTGACAAGGAAGATGTGGTAACATTGATGCGTGCAGCACTGATGTCTCCATCTTCAAAAAGCACCCGTGGATGGGAGTTTGTATTGGTTGATGACAAGGCAATGCTGGAGCGCCTTTCACAAACTCGCGAAAAGGGTGCCGAATTAATTGCCGGTGCTGCCATGGCAATTGTGGTTATGGCAAATCCCGAGGTAAGCGATGTGTGGGTAGAAGATGCTTCTATTGCAGCATTGAACATACAGTTGCAGGCAGAGGATTTAGGTTTGGGCAGTTGCTGGGTTCAAGTAAGAAACCGTTTCACTGCTGATGGCGTTCCTACTGATGATGCAATACATGAATTGCTAGGTATCCCTGCTAACCTTCGTGTACTGAACATGGTTGCGGTGGGTTACAAGGCAATGGAACGCAATCCTCAAAATGAGGATAAACTACAGTGGGAAAAAGTTCACCTAGGCATGTATAACGCTGCTCAGGAATGAGAATAGTACTGATTGGCTCAGGTAATTTGGCAACCAATCTTGGTAAGGCACTTGCCAGGGTAGGACAGCAAGTGGTGCAGGTCTATAGCTATACTCAGTCGCATGCACAGGAGTTGGCCGACAGTTTGAATAACCTATATAGTGAAGAGGTAGTAACTGCTACCAATGATTTGCAGCAGGTGGTTGCCGATGCCGATGTGTATGTGTTTTCTGTAAAAGATAGTGCACTTGAATCCTTGATTCCTCAGGTGGGAGCACGTGCTACAAAGGGATTGTTCTTGCATACGGCAGGTAGTATTCCTATGGATATCTTTAAGGAGCATGTGAAGAAGTATGGGGTGCTTTATCCCATGCAGACATTCAGCAAGGCACGTGAGGTGGATTTCTTTCAGATACCTGTTTTTGTAGAAGGTTGCAATGTGCAAGTTGAAAGCACTATTGCAGAACTAGCAAAAAGTGTAAGCAATAAGGTTTCGCTGGCAGATAGTGAGCAACGTAAATATTTACATCTTAGTGCTGTATTTGCCTGTAATTTTGTAAATCATTGCTATGCCATTTCCTCTCGTTTGCTGACAGAGCATGGACTTAGTTTCGAAGCCATGTATCCACTGATTCGCGAAACAGAGAACAAGGCACATGAAATATTGCCAGAATATGCACAGACAGGTCCTGCCGTGAGGTTTGATGAGAATGTCATGAACCGTCATTTGCAGTTGCTCGGCGAGCATCCACAATGGCAGGAACTCTATGAAAAAATGAGCCAGAGTATTCATCAGTTAAGCAAAACATTATGATTAACTACGATTTAACAAAGATTCGTGCGATTATATTTGACATAGATGGTGTGCTGAGTGCAGAGACAATCACACTTCATCCCGAAGGTGATCCCATGCGTACCGTTAATATAAAAGATGGTTATGCTATTCAGTATGCTGTGAAATGCGGCCTCCATATTGCCATTCTTTCTGGTGCACATACCGAATCGCTTCGTAAGCGTTACGAAGGTCTTGGCGTGAAGGATGTATATCTTAAGGCAGCTGTGAAAATCTCTATCTATGAATCATTTCTTCAGAAGTATGGATTGAAGGATGAAGAGGTGATTTATATGGGCGACGACATTCCTGATTATGAGGTGATGAAGCGTTGCGGCTGTCCTTGTTGCCCTGCAGATGCGGCTCCTGAGATTAAGGATGCCAGCGTTTACATCTCTCATTTGAATGGAGGTTATGGATGCGGAAGAGATGTTGTAGAACAAGTGTTGCGTGCACAAGGAAAGTGGATGCAAGATAGCAAGGCTTTTGGATGGTAGTATTAAGAGTTGGAGATTAGAAATGTTGAACAATCTAAAGAAATACAATGTTATATTAGCCAGCAACTCACCTAGAAGGCGAGAACTGCTGGGCGGTTTGGGTATAGAATATCAAGTAATGACCATTCCTGGCATTGATGAGTCATATCCTGAAAGTTTGAGAGGCGAGGAGATACCTATTCATATTTCACAGAAAAAAGCCGAAGCATATCTTCAGCAAATGCAGGATAATGACTTGATAATCACTGCAGATACTATTGTCTATCAGGATGGAATGGTGTTAGGGAAACCTGCAGATGAAGCAGAGGCAATAAAGATGTTGCAATTGTTGTCGGGACATACACATCAGGTAATCACAGGAGTATCTGTTGTAACTAAGCAAAAAGTTAAGAGTTTTGCCGTAACTACACAGGTTACTTTTGCTTCACTTACTGATGAAGAGATACATTATTATGTGCAGCACTATCGTCCATACGATAAAGCTGGTTCCTATGGTATTCAGGAGTGGATTGGCTTTATTGGTGTAACTGGTATTGAGGGCAGTTACTTCAATGTAATGGGCTTGCCTGTTCAGCGTTTGTACACTGAGTTAAAGCAATTAGTTTAGCGAGAAAGTAACCAGATGGTTGATAATCAGATAGGTTACACTGAATAGAATCGCCACCACAAAGGCAAACAGGCACCAAAGTGTCCATTTCTTGGCTTCGTTGGCATAGTGCCTTGCCATCTGTCCATTCTTTCTATGTTGATATTCTTCTACGCGCAATGCTTTCAGAATGGCAACAGCGCCAAATGGAATGGCAGCTACAGAAGGCCAGAACCAAGGAAGATATGCTACCATGGCACAAACGGCTGTTATGGTGATGGATTCGGTAAGCCAGTTCTTGATAAACTTAAGATGAGGAGGTTCTGGAGGCATTTGTCTTACAATGTCGCTCAACTCTTCCACATCACCTGCCTTTTGCCAGTTTTCCATGCCTTCGCACCAAACTAGCATATCCTCGGTAATGTATTTGTTGGCTAGTTCCTCTATTTTGAAAGGACCTTTGCGCTCATCGTTCACCAATACGAAATATTCCATGTTGCAAAGTTACGTGTTTTGTAGAAGAATACAAAAATAAAGGCCCATCGAAATGATGAGCCTTTCTGTTATTAGTTGTTTTTATTAGAATCTAGGGGTATAACCATCGCAAGTATAACCAGCAGCACTGTTCATCAAATACCATTTTGCTGCACGCTTCAAACAATTCTTGCTATTTTCAATCAGTTTCATATCTTTTTACCTTTTAATGTTATTATCCTTTTTAAATTTAAATCTCTCACTTTTAGTTCTTAGCAATTCAGTTTGTAAGTTCCCATGTTGATGGCTCCCTTACTTGCTTCGTTGATGCAACGCTTAATAGTTTTAATCATTTTCATGTTCCATCAAATTTAAATTGTCATACAATCTTTTACCTTTTTCTCTCTTACTTCTCGTCGTGTAGTTTCTGTCCTAACATTACGTATCCCCAGATCATTGGGTCCATGTTTGCTACTTTGTTGGAGAAGACTTTAATTACTTTTTTCATATCTTTACCTCCTTTCGACAGTGCAAAGATACGGTAGTTTGACGTACAAATTATGTTTTTTAGCATAAATGTGTACGCCAACAGTGTTTTCTTGACTTATGTCAAAGAATAGGGGGAATTTTGTTATTTTTCTAATCTCTGTTTGAGTGAACGCTGACTTAGAACATAGTCGGTAATATCTCTTTCTACACCTACGATACCTACAATCTGCCCATTTTTACGCATGGGGATAACATGGCTTTCTGCATAGCTGTAGCCACCAGGGATGTTTTCGTTAATGTAGTGATAGATAACTCTACTTTTCTTGTTTCGGCCATTCAGCATGTTTTCTGTGTCTTTTTCGATTAGCTGACGGTCTTCTGGAGCCTTCATTCTAAAGTGTTCCTCCATGTCGATAGGGGGGTCGAACTCGTAATCTTCGTTCAAATACTGAATGGTATTGCTTTTTAGGTCCAGTTTCCAGAACTTGCTTTCATCTGCTTCAATAGCCAAGTCTAGAAATACCTTTATTCTATTAGCCTTGGATTCTTTAGCCTCAAGTTCCTTGATTTTTGCATTTAGATTAGCCTTCACCTTTTTAATATATATATAGGCGAAAGCGATGATAATTCCCAAAGCTACAATCAAAATTCCATTTGTAGCAATCAAAACATTCTCCATAAAGAAAGATAGTTAGTATAACAAAAAACAAATAATAAAAGTGATATGTATGCAAATATCTAAAAAAAAAGTCAAATATACAAGTGTTAGCTTTAAAAAAAATACTGTGTGCGCACCCCAATTAGAAATTATGCGTAACTTTGCACCGTTTTACAAACTTTATAATAAAATGAAACTGATGAAAAGTTTGCTGATGATGGCATTCTGCGCAATGACATCATTAGCTGTGGCACAGCAAATGCCACCAGTACCTAATGATCCAAGTATCAGAATAGGAAAATTGGACAACGGACTTACTTATTACATCCGTCACAACAACCTGCCAGAAAACCAGGCAGAGTTCTACATTGCACAGCGTGTAGGTTCTATTCTTGAAGAGGAAGATCAGCGTGGTTTGGCTCACTTTCTTGAGCACATGTGTTTTAACGGAACAAAGAATTTCCCAGGCAATGAGTTGATTCGTTACTTGGAGAGCGTAGGTGTGAAGTTTGGTCAGAACCTGAATGCCTATACTTCAATGGACCGCACCGTTTACAACATTAGCAATGTTCCTACCGCACGTTTGGGTGTTCAGGATAGCTGTTTGCTGATTTTGCACGATTGGTCACACAATCTGTTGCTTGATGGTGCAGAAATCGACAAGGAACGTGGTGTTATTCATGAAGAGTGGTGTTCACGCCAGAATGCCATGGGTCGTATGCAGGACCGTTTCTTTGCAGATCTTTTCCCTGGCTTGAACTATGGTACACGCATGCCAATCGGTTTGATGTCGGTAGTTGATAATTTCCCTCACCAGGCATTGCGTAACTATTATGAAAAGTGGTATCGCCCAGATTTGCAAGGTATTGTAGTTGTAGGTGACGTAGATGTTGATTACATCGAGAACAAGATTAAGGAGCTGTTTGCTGATGTTCCTGCTCCAGTTAATCCTGCAGAGCGTACCTATGAGGCAGTGCCAGATAACGAAAATACCATCATCTCTATCCAGAGCGATAAGGAGCAGACTCAGAATATCATCCTGATGATGATGAAGAGCGATACAACTCCACGCGACCAAAAGGGTAATGTAATGTACCTGGTTGGTAAATATGTAGAGAGTGTTGTTGAGTATATGTTGAATGCCCGTTTCGAGGAGTTGAGCGAGAAACCAGATGCTCCATTTGCAGGTGCAGGTGTGGATTGCGGTTCTTACTTGAGTAACATTAGCAAGGATGCCTTGACATTCCAGGCAGTTGCAAAGCCAGGCAAGGATCAGGAGGCACTGAAGGCTTTGTATCGTGAGGCAATGCGTGCTCGTAAGTTTGGCTTTGCTGCATCAGAGTATGACCGTGCCCGTCAGGAGTACCTCAGCCAGTTAGAGCAGCGCTATACCAATCGCGAGAAGATGACAAACCACCAGTTTGTGAATGCTTGTGTAGAGAACTTCCTGGATAACGAACCAATGCCAAGTGTAGAATGGGAGTACACCATGATGTCTCAGATTCTTCCAAACTTGCCAGTTGATGTTGTAAACCAGGTAATTACTCAGAGTGTTCCTGAGAACGACAAGAATCTGGTTGTATTGATGCTGATGCAGGAGAAGGAAGGTGAAACTATCCCAACTCAGGCAGATGTTCAGGCTTCTATTGATGCTGTTCGTACCGAGAACATCGAGGCATACGTAGATAATGTAAAGAACGAGCCTTTGATGACAGAGATGCCAAAGGCTGGCAAGGTAGTAAAGGAAACTACTGATGCTACTTTCGATACCAAGGAATGGACTCTTTCAAATGGTGTTCGTGTTATCACCAAGAAAACCGATTTCCAGGATGATGAGGTAATGATGTATGCATTCCGCAAGGGTGGTACTTCACATCTGCCTACCGAGAAGATGGGTGAGATGCTGTTGCTGGACAATGCCATCGCTGTAACTGGTGCAGGAAACTTCCGTCAGACAGAGTTGACTAAGGCTATGACTGGTATTCAGGCAAGTGCTGATATCTGGGTTGATGGCACTCACGAAGGTGTTCAGGGTAACAGTGTTCCTAAGGATTTGGAAAAGATGTTCCAGTTGGCATACATCAAGATTACCAAGCCTTTGAAAGATCAGGAGGCATACGATGCTCAGATTGCACGTACCCGCATTACTTTGCAGAACCGTGATGCCAATCCATTGAATGCATTCATTGATACCTTGCGTAATGAACTGAACTGTGGTCATCCACGTACCCGTCAGCTTACCGAGGCCGACTTAGATAAGGTGAAGTATGATGACCTGTTGGCTATCATGAAGCAGCGCTTTGCTGAAGTTAGCAACTACACCTTTATTATTATTGGTAACTTTGATGAGGCAGAACTGAAGCAGTATTGCGAGCAGTACATTGCTTCTTTGCCTACCAACAAGAAGCAGGCAGATGCCTATGGTCCTTACAAGGAGAACATCAAGATGTATAAGGGTACTGTAACAAATACCTTCAGCAAGAAGATGGAAAGTCCACAGGTTTACAAGGCTGTTATCCAGCAGGGTGATTGCGCCTATAACCTGCGTAACCAGATTAATGTAAGCTTCGTTTCACAGATTGTTACCATGATCTATATCGAGAAGATTCGTGAAGAGGCTGGCGCTACCTATTCTGTAGGTATGCAGGGTCAGTTGGCATGGGATGATCAGAACCCACGTTACCTGTTCCAGACTGTATTGCCTTTGAAGCCAGAGCAGGAGCAATTCGTTCACGAGCAGCTTACTACTACCTTGCAGAACATTGGCAAGAACGGCATCGAGGCTAAGTATTTCGATAAGGTAAAGGAATACATGCAGAAGACTTACAACCAGAATCAGCGTGAGAATCGCTACTGGGTTAACAACATCTCAACTTACCTGATGACTGGTGTTGATATGCGCACTGATTACCTGAAGACTTTGGATGCTACTACTCCAGAGATGATTCAGAAGTTTATCAACGATGAAATCCTGAAGCAGAACAACGTGCTTGAAGTAACAATGTTGCCTCAAGAATAAGAGTTGCGAATTAGTGAAACAATAAAAAAGGCGGAGATTATTCTCCGCCTTTTTTATTATATAAGTCTATTCGGTCTAAGAAAAGAGGGTTCGGATATTTTACTGAAGTTTGCACTATATGAACCTATATTTCTCTCTGCAACCAGAATTGGAAGAAATAGTCATAGATGTAATACTTACCTTGCTCAGCGGAAATAATATCCTTGTCAAGTAATGATGAGAGGCTGCGCTGAATGGAACTGGCTGTAGATAGTTTGTATTTCTTTATAAATGCTCCACTTGTAGGTCGTACATCGTTTCCTTCTTTGCTTAGAGCTATCAGCAATTGTCGTTGTTTTAGTGTTAGTCTAGCCATGGTGTCTTGGAATGTTTCTGTCTTTTCTTCCAAGACTCTCTCAAGAGCATTATCAACATCAGCTATAGTACATTCAATGTTGTTATCAGCGTATGCAAAGATTTCGTTGCACAACTTCTGTATATACCATGTTGTGCCCTCAACCATATTATAAAGGTAGGATACTGCATTTTGTGAGATACACTTCCCTCTACTTTCAAAATGATTTATGATGAAATCCGTGTATGTACTCTCTTCTATAGGTTTTAGAGATATCATTG
>JAGHTY010000077.1 GCA_018065125.1 Candidatus Minthousia equi | reverse complement strand
TAGTACAGCAGACGCTTATCAACCTTTGGAAAGGTTTTGAGAATTTCCAAGGTTTGAGCGATATCCGTACATGGGTATGGAGGGTGGCAATGAACACCTGCATTTCGGCCGAACGCAAGCAGAAAAAGAGAAAAGAATCTACCACCTCACTAGACAGCATTGGCATCAGCAGTGTGGATGTGGGTAGCGACTCGCAAGATGACAAGCAAATACGCTTGCTGCACGAACGCATTCACAAGTTGGGTGTCTTCGACAGAGCCATTGTATTGCTTTGGCTTGAGAACATGTCGTATGATGAGATTGGTGAGATTGTAGGTATCTCTGCAAAGAACGTGAGCGTGCGACTGGTGAGAATTAAGGAACAATTAAAGAACATGTAAAAAAAGTAACTATGGAAAATTTTGAATTAGAAGATATGAAGTTGCAGCTGGCAACATTGCAACGAAAACTGGATAAGCAGATTGAGGTTAACGAGAAGCAGGTTAACAATGCTATCAGGGGTGGATTGGACGTCATCCGCAGAAAAGAAAGAAGAGGTATTATTCTTTGTTCTATCATGCTGGTATTCTTGCCACTTGACCTTCACTTCCTGGTACATTCTTCATTGGGAGTGGTTATTACCAGTGGATTGTTGATGCTATTTGCCCTTTTCAAGTCATACGCATTGAGTATAGAAAGATTTGGACTGAATGAATCAAAGCTGAACCTTATTGAAACCAGTGAGGTGCTGAACAAGTATAAGAAGAACCAGATAACCTATCTGTTCTACAGCCTTCCTATTGCATTTGCATGGTGTGGTTACTTTATCTGGGACCTTATCAGCAAAAATCCTGAGAATTACGACTATACCACAGGAATCATGGCAGGTGCCCTTGCAGGTGCAATCCTTGGTTTAAGCATTGGTTACATGAAATTCTATCATCCTGTAATCAAGGTGATTAAAGAAACCAACCAAAAGATTGAGGAGATGAAGGATAGTGAGTTATGAGTTGTGAGTTGAATGTTAAATGTTAATTTGTTAAATGTTAATTAAAGACGCAGAGACCTTGTAAAGGGTTAAAAGATATAATCATTAATCCCTAATCGTTAATCATAATATATTATGACCAAGAACCTAATTACCCTAATGAGTTGTGCAGCACTATTATGTGCTTGTGGAACACAGAAAAACACAACAGCAGTACAGTATCCTGTTGTGCTTCCTGGAGAGCAGGCACCATTGGCCGACCCAGGACAAAACAACTTTGGTGGTACCCACACTACCGACACCACAGGATTGGCAGCAAGAATTGCTGCCCGAAGAGCAGAGATGAGCAAGATCAGAACCGTTCATTTCAACGACTTGCAAATGAGCGACCCTTACATCTATCCCGAAGCAAGTACACAAACCTACTATCTTACTTCATCGGGTGGACGTATGTGGAAAAGCAAGGATCTGGTGATGTGGGAAGGACCATATAATATCATCGACATCAAGGGCCTGTGGCTGGAGCGAGCTGGCTTTGCAGCAGCTGCAGAGATTCACAAGATTGGCAAGTACTACTATTATGCAGGTACCTGGAGCGACCATAGCGACCTGATTGAGCAGGTTCCAAGAAGATATAACGTACCTCATAACCAGACATATCTTCTTCGATCAGAGAATGTTGAAGGTCCTTATACCTCATTCGCAGTAGAACCAGGATATGATTATCAGCCACACAATTGGGACTGTATTGATGGAACACTCTATCAGGAGAATGGACATACCTATATGATCTTTGTACATGAATGGACTCAGATTATTGATGGTACGATGGATTACATCGAGTTGTCATCGGACTTAACTCATACCATCAGCGAGAAGCCTGTTACCATGTTCAGGGCCAGTGAGCATCCTGCTGTAGCAGAGATGAACTCGAAGGGTGAAGCCACCTTTGGCCTAAAGATGCCAGGATGGGTTACAGATGGCCCTCAGATGTTCCGTACCGATACGGGCAAGTTAGGCATGTTGTGGGCAAGCTGGGGACAGGAGCGCTACATTCAGTGTGTATGCTATTCGCAATCAGGTACCATTGCTGGTCCTTGGGTACAAGAGCCAGAACCATTCCTTGCAGACAATTCCGGACACGGAATGCTCTTCACAACCTTTGGCGGAAAACTAATGTATGTGGTTCATCATGTGGATGGTAAAGGTCCAAGAAAACCTCAGTTCTGGAATGTGGACAAGAGTGGAGACAAACTAGTACTTGGGTCGAGAATCTATGTTGACGAAAACTTCAACATTAAATAATTCGTTCTTTAAGGAAAAATCCGTATCTTTGTAGGATAAAACAAGAACGAAATGCATCAAAGTAAAACACGCATAGAAAAGACAATACTACCTTTGGTAATTGCACTCTGTTTTGGCATGAGTGCAATGGCCAAGGTTCCTGCTGATACAATCCGAACCAATGTTCCTAACAGAGCCTATTACAAGGATCTGTATCTGGATTGCAGCATCTCTATCACCTCTAAGAAGACCCTTCCAGCAGCCGATTTATTGGGCATCTCGATGGAGAAACTGGCATTTAACGAGATGGAGGATTCGGCCAGACAAAATAGGGTTTTGGTAGGCAACAAGGATGATGTGAATGGCGTTTTGCTTTATCCTGATGGACAGCCAAGATTCAAGGTGCTATTTATCAATGGTGGATCATCTATCATACACGGAAGGTCGTTAGGTTCACGAGGACGTGCTAACATCCGACAATTCTACAACAATGGCGGTAGCTATGTGGGTTGTTGTGCTGGTGCCATTCTTGCATCACAAGGTTATGGCAATAGCGATATTGGTGTATATTTCAAGATTTTCCCAAGACGACTGCAGCACACCAATTTTGCAAAAGTTGACATGGGCCTGATTGTAGATCCTGACTCGAAGTTACTAAAGTACTATGATTTTGGAGGAGACAATTATGTGGCCAATGTTCGTCATAATGTAGGAAACTATCCAGACGACCTTCCTAAGGGAACAGAGGTATTAGGTAGATTTGACTTCCCCAAAGGAGCGAAGTTTCATCATCTTCCTATGATCTATGCCTATAAGACCAGCAACAAAACCGGTAGAATGGTGCTTTGTGGCTCGCATCCAGAAGAACCCGTTGATGGCGAACGAAGAGATGTGTGTGCAGCCATGATACAATATGCCAGTGAAGGCGTGGGAATGACGCAACTGAAAGGTTTTCTGGAGAATGGAAAGACTCGTGAGATGGTTAAGACTACCCAACAGCATGATCCTGCCTATACACGTATTGGTGACCTTCAATGCCATCATTTTGCCGTTAGAGTTCCTGAGAATGCTCGAGACATCTCTTTCAAGTTGAGCAGTACCGTTGACATCAGTAACCTGAAGCTGACTATCTGTAACGACACATATGCCTATGAGGATGTGGCAGACTATACAGCTGATGCAAAGGGTGCAAGACAGGAGATGTGCTTCTCTTCACTTACACCAGGTATCTGGTATGTAACCGTAAAGTGTATGGACAAGCCTGTGGTTAGAAGTACTGGATATGGAGATTTCTACGAATCCTCTCCTATTGATTTGCTGAATGGTATTCCATACTCGATTGAGGCTTCATGGAATAATTAAAAGATTTAGAAAATCAACTGATTTTGTGGAGCATGCGAGACTCGAACTCGCCACCTCTTGACTGCCAGTCAAACGCTCTAGCCAGATGAGCTAATGCCCCTTTTGATTTTAATTTTTGCAAAGATATAGGTTTCTGTTTGTAATACAAAATTTTTTGTTCTATCTTTGTATTTATTTTTCGTATGGAGGAGTTTTTACCTTATATCATTGTCTGTCCGCTGGTATTTATTGCGGGATTTATTGATGCCATTGCCGGTGGTGGTGGCCTAATATCGCTTCCCGCCTATCTTATTGCGGGATTACCTGCACATGCAGCTATTGGAACGAACAAGCTCAGTTCGGCCATGGGAACAACGGTTGCCACGATTCAGTATGCCCGAAAAGGATTCGTTGAGTGGAAGATGGCCATTCCTGCAGCTGCCCTCTCATTATTTGGAGCATGGATTGGTTCTCATCTAACGCTTTTAGTTCCAGAGGATTATTTCATGATTGTAATGCTGATACTCTTGCCTTTGACAGCATTATATGTGATTAAGAAGAAAGAGCTTACAGACAAGTATTCAAATGATGAAATAACCGGAAAAACTTGGGCAATTGTTTCGTTACTGGCATTTGCCATTGGTCTTTATGATGGTTTCTATGGTCCTGGAACAGGCACTTTCCTTATGTTGCTGCTCACAGGATGGGCACATCTGTCATTGAACCGTTCGGCAGGCATTACCAAGATCATCAACCTATCAAGCAATATTATGGCCTTATCTGTTTTCCTGCTGAATGGAACAGTAATGATAAAGTTAGGCCTGATAGCAGCCATCTTCAGCATTGCAGGAAACTATCTTGGAGCGCGCTCATTCGTGAAGCATGGAAATAAGATTGTACGTCCGGTAATTATACTGATCATCCTGATATTCATGACAAAAATCATACTTGAGCGTTTTGTGCTCTAAATAGATATGAAACTAGTACGAACCTTAATACTAATACTGCTTGCTGTTCTGTTTCCGAAATCGGCTGATGCGCAAGAAGCTGTTGTGGACACCACACACCAGAAGTATTCGTATGCAGAGATGATGGAGGATATTGTAGGGCTTAGAGATAGGTATCAGCAATATATGTCGTACGAGATGCGAGATACCACCTATCAAGGTCGTGTTATTCCTTTGATTTATTTTGGTAATCCCGAAGCCAGCAGGCACATCATGATTCAGGCAGCTATGCATGCTCGTGAATATATGTCGTCACAACTGGTTATGGCTATGCTTGAGCATTACTTATGCCAGATGGAGGTCGCTACTTATGCTGGAAAGAAGCTTAAGGATATCTTTGCCGACATCTGCCTTGTGATCCTGCCCATGGTGAATCCTGATGGTGTAGAGATTGCCCAAAAAGGTGCTGCCGGAGCAGTAACTGAGGATGTTAGGAAATGGGCTCGTGCGCAATTTATGGAAGGAAACGAGTACGACCAGATAAAGGCAAATGCCCGAGGTGTGGATGTGAATCGTAACTTCAAGACCGGTTTTGGACAAGACAAGTATGCAAAGCCATCGCGCAACTTTTACTATTATCCTGGAATAAAGCCCTATTCGGAAGTTGAAACGCGCTTACTGATGAAGGTGGCACGCGAGCATCTTTATACTTGTTTTGTGAACTACCATTCAAAGGGAAACCTAATTTACTATGGCAGTAATGCGGGAAGTGATGAGGTGAATGGTGCTGCCTTACGACTAACCAACATTATCCGTAGGCAAACAGGATTCAAGCCTATCCCACCCGACAAATCGCCCGAAAACGGTTCGTGGGCCGATGATCTGGAAGTATTCTTTAACCGCCCAAGTGCCACCATAGAAATTGGCAGCAAGAATCCTGTACCGATTGAGGAATTTCAGAAGATATACAGACGTAATCTTTGGGTTTGGGCCGACTTGGCAGTAAATCTTCATACTATCCTTCCTTATGGATTTTCTGAGAAACACATATATCCTTTAGCTGTTGTAGCCAAAAAGATTAATCTTAAAACGATAGCAAAGGATATGGTTTATGAGCGTAATGCGGAATATGGTGTTGCCATAAAGAACATCACACCCGAAATCACCAAAAAGAAAAAGAAGAAAAAGAAGAAGTAAGCGTAACCGTAACCTGTAACTTACGAAAAAAGCCTTTTTTCTTTGCCTTTCCTTTGTTTTTCAGTAACTTTGCATCCAAATACAATAAGGAATAGTTATAATTATGTCAAAGCGTAATATCGTAATTACTGGTGGAGCCGGATTCATCGGCAGCCATGTTGTTCGTTTGTTCGTGAACAAGTACCCAGAGTACAACATCATCAACCTCGACAAGCTTACCTATGCAGGTAACCTTGCTAACCTGAAGGACATTGAGGATAAACCTAACTACAAATTCGTGAAGATGGATATCTGCGATTTTGATGCATTCTACAAGCTGATGCAGGATGAGCAGATTGATGGCATCATTCACTTGGCAGCAGAAAGCCATGTGGACCGCAGTATCAAGGATCCATTCACCTTTGCACGTACCAACGTGATGGGTACTCTTTCCCTGCTGCAGGCTGCAAAACTGTACTGGGAATCTTTGCCAGAGAAGTATGAAGGAAAGCGTTTCTACCACATCTCTACCGATGAAGTATATGGTGCATTGCAGATGACACATCCAGAGGGTATCGAGCCTCCTTTCACCACAAAGGCATCAAGCGGAAAGCATCATCTGGCCTATGGTGAGCAGTTCTTTACCGAGGACCTGAAGTACATGCCTCATTCTCCATATTCAGCCTCAAAGGCATCAAGCGACCATTTTGTTCGTGCCTTCCACGATACCTATGGCCTGCCAACCATCGTTACCAACTGCAGTAACAACTATGGTCCTTACCAGTTCCCAGAGAAGCTGATTCCATTGTTCATCAACAACATCCGTAACCGCAAGCCATTGCCAGTATATGGTAAGGGTGAGAACGTTCGAGACTGGCTGTATGTAGTGATCATGCTCGTGCCATTGACGTTATCTTCCATGAGGGTATGATTGCTGAAACCTATAACATTGGTGGTTTCAACGCGTGGAAGAACATCGATATCATCAAGGTGGTAATCAATACCGTTGACCGCTTGTTGGGCCGTAAGGAAGGTGAGGATATGGACCTGATTACATACGTTACCGATCGTGCTGGTCACGACTTGCGTTATGCTATCGACTCTTCAAAGCTGCAGAGAGAATTGGGTTGGGAACCATCTCTTCAGTTTGAGGAAGGTATTGAGAAGACCGTAAAATGGTATCTTGAGAACGAGGATTGGATGAACAACATCACCTCGGGCGATTATGAGAAGTATTACGAAAGCATGTACGCAAATCGCTGATTATGGAAGTTATCAAGACCGCCATTGATGGCGTTGTTATCATAGAACCAAGGGTGTTCAAGGATGCCCGTGGCTATTTCTTCGAGAGCTTTTCAAAAAGAGAGTTCGATGAGAAGGTACGTCCTATCAACTTTGTTCAGGACAATGAAAGTATGTCGAGCTATGGTGTAATGAGAGGTTTGCATTTCCAGCGTCCCCCATTCACTCAGAGTAAACTGGTTCGTTGTGTAAAAGG
>JAGHTY010000203.1 GCA_018065125.1 Candidatus Minthousia equi | reverse complement strand
CACAGGGACAGAAAGTATCGGCTCGTCAGACATTGGGTAAGGTGGCAAATAGCGGTGAGGATGGCTACATCCTGCATTTCCAGTTGCGTAAGGAAACCACCAAGCTGAATCCTGAGAGTTGGCTGAAAAGATAAGGATTGGATATGGAATTAAGCGAATATACAGCGCGGGCAGTCGAACTGCTGAAAAAGATGATCAGTATTCCTTCTCAGAGTAGAAACGAGGAGAAGGTGGCAGACATGTTGTTCAAGCACCTGGAATCATTAGGTTTGGAACCCAACCGTTTGGGCAATAATGTGTATTGCAATGCTCCTGGTTACGATGCCAGCCGCCCCACTTTGCTTCTGGATGCGCATATTGATACGGTAAAGCCGGTAAGTGCCTGGACACGTGACCCTTTTACTCCTACCGAGGAGAAGGGAAAAATCTATGGCTTAGGCAGTAATGACGATGGCGCCAGTGTCGTTTCCTTGTTGCAGGTGTTCTGTATGCTTCGCACTACTGAACAGTCGTACAACCTGATCTACTCGGCTTCTTCTGAGGAGGAGGTCTCTGGTAAGACAGGATTTGAGATGCTGTTGGGTGTTTTGCCTCCTGTGTCTGTGGCCTTGGTGGGTGAGCCTACAGAAATGCAGCCAGCCATAGCCGAGAAAGGCTTGATGGTATTGGATGTTACCGCTTATGGCAAGTCGGGGCATGCTGCCCGTAATGAGGGCGACAATGCTTTATATAAGGTGTTGGATGACATTCAATGGATCCGTGATTTCCGGTTCCCGGAGGTGTCGCCTATGCTGGGACCCGTTAAGATGAGCGTTACCATGATTCAGGCGGGAACTCAGCATAACGTGGTTCCTGATAAATGTACCTTCGTGGTGGATATCCGTAGCAATGAACTGTATTCAAACCAGCAATTGTTTGAAATTATTAGTGCCAATACGTCATGCGAGGTAAAGGCACGTTCATTCCGGCTGAATTCATCAAGAATAGATATTGACCATCCTCTGGTTCAGCGTGCTCTGGCTTTGGGACGTGAAGCATTTGGTTCACCAACCCTATCCAACCAGGCACTGATGCCTTTCCCTTCGTTAAAGATGGGACCTGGATGTTCTGCCCGTTCGCATACAGCCAATGAGTTCATCCTTATCACCGAGATTGAGGAGGCCATTGATCTTTATGTGAAACTGTTGGATGGACTCAAACTTTGAAGTTAACTAAAAAATATAGCTTTATGGAGCATAAGATTTTTCATTTAGGTGAATTGGTACAAGTGAAAGCCAAGGATTTTGGGAATAAACCAGCACTTCGTCATCGTGATAACGAAAGTGGTCAGTGGCTTCCTATCACTTGGAATCAGTTCGCAAAGCATATCGAGCAGACAGCTTGTGCCTTGTTGGCTAATAATGTAGGTGTTCAGGAAAAGATGGGTGTGTTTACCCAAAATATGCCTCAGGGCCTATACACTGATTTCGCAGCTTTTGGTATCCGTGCCATAACCATTCCTTTGTATGCTACCAGTTCAGAGGCCCAGGTGCAGTACATCGTTGACGATGCCCAGATTCGTCTGCTGTTCGTAGGCGAGCAACAGCAGTACGATGTGGCTTTCCGCGTTCTGTCGCTTTGTCATTCTTTGGAGAAAATTATCATCTTTGACGATAAGGTAAAGAAGAATCCGCAAGATGTCAACTCTGTCTATTTCTCAGAGTTTATCAAGGACACAGTAACTGACGACAGAAAGGCTCAGATTGCAGAAATGCGCAAGCAACTGACTTTTGAGGATATTGCCAATATCCTGTATACTTCAGGTACTACAGGTGAGCCAAAGGGTGTGATGCTTCACCATTCTAACTATCATTCTCAGTGGAAACGTCATTTGGAAGTTCTTCCTCAGTTGCATTACCCAAATCAGGTGTCTATGAACTTCCTGCCGTTGACTCATGTCTTTGAGCGTGCTTGGACATTCCTGTGTTTGGAGTCGGGTGTCGAAGTGTGTATCAATACCGATCCAAAGGTGATTACCCGTTCATTGCTCGAGGTTCGTCCCACTATGATGTGCTCTGTCCCTCGTTTTTGGGAGAAGGTTTACGATGGCGTTCAGGCTAAGATTGCAGCCATGAGCCCGTTCATGCAACGTATGGTC
>JAGHTY010000166.1 GCA_018065125.1 Candidatus Minthousia equi | reverse complement strand
TTCCTACAGAACAGAAGTTCACAGGTTTCATCTTCAAGATTACTGCCAATATCGACCCTAACCACCGTAGTTGTGTTGCTTTCTGTAAAGTTTGCTCAGGTAAGTTTGTGCGAAATGCACCTTATTTAAATATGCGTACGGGAAAAACACTTCGTTTCTCTTCACCTACACAGTTCATGGCACAGCGCAAGAGCACCATTGAGGAGGCATATCCTGGTGATATCGTTGGTTTGCCAGATACCGGAAACTTTGCCATTGGTGATACCTTGACAGAAGGAGAGAACCTGCATTTCCGTGGTTTGCCATCGTTCAGCCCTGAGATGTTCAAGTATATAGAGAATGCCGATCCAATGAAGACCAAGCAGTTGAACAAGGGTATTGACCAGTTGATGGACGAAGGTGTTGCTCAGTTGTTCGTAAATCAGTTCAATGGTCGAAAGATTATTGGTACTGTTGGTCAGTTGCAGTTCGAAGTAATTCAGTATCGTTTGGAGAATGAATACAATGCCAAGTGCCGTTGGGAACCTGTTCACTTGTACAAGGCATGCTGGATTGAAAGTGATGATCAGCAGGAATTAGAGAATTTCAAGAAACGCAAATACCAGTATATGGCAAAAGACCGTCAGGGACGTGATGTTTTCCTTGCGGATTCTGGTTATGTACTGCAAATGGCACAAAGTGATTTTGAACATATTAAATTCCACTTTACAAGTGAATTTTAACCTGAGCCGAGAGCAGAGTCAAGCTTGCTTGAACTATGCCGAGGCGGTGGTTAAAATCATGGAACGAAGAAACATAATTTTAACTTGAGCCGAGTGGAGAGAAAGTTTACTTTCTATCCTGAGGCGATGGTTAAAATCATGGAATGAAATGACATAATTTTTAACCCGAGAGCAGAGTCAAGCTTGCTTGAACTATCCTGAGGCGATGGTTAAAATCATGTAACGAAGTGACAAATTTTATTATAATGAGAAGGGAACCTGTTGAACTTACTAAGGCTTGGCAAGAGGATATCAAGCGAGCAGTTGAGGTAATGCGCAAAGGTGGCGTAATTCTTTATCCTACTGATACAGTTTGGGGCATAGGATGTGATGCTACCAATGAAGAGGCAGTACGCAAAATCTATGAGATAAAGCGCAGAGAAGACTCTAAGGCCATGCTGGTGCTGGTTGACAATGAAGATCGCGTGATGAACTATGTTCGTGAGGTTCCCAATGTGGCTTGGGATGTAATGGAATTGGCAGTTAATCCTCTTACCATTATCTTCGATGGCGCAAAGTCTTTAGCACCAAGTTTGGTAGGAGAGGATGGTTCTATCGGCATCCGAGTAACACGAGAAACATTTAGTCAGCAATTGTGTTACCGCATGCAAAAGGCAATTGTCAGTACCAGTGCTAATTTTAGCGGTGAGCCTTCTGCCCGTTGCTTTGATGATATCAGCGAGGAACTTAAGCAGATGGTTGATTACGTTTGCACCTCACGCCGAAATGAACATGCACCTACACAACCATCAAGCATTATAAAATTAGGTGTGAATGGTGAGGTAAAGATTATAAGAAAATAAGGAATGAAAACATTTCAAGACAGTAAGGCAAATTGGTTCGACCGTCTAGTAGAATGGCGCGAGAAACATGTCAGTGAACGGCAGTTAATACTGTTCCTGGCATTGCTGGTAGGTATTTTTACTGCCTTTGCTGGTATTGTCATGAAGTCGCTTATTCATTTGATAGAAGAATTGCTTACCGAGCATTTCGATCAGTTGGCATTCAACTGGTTGTATCTGATATATCCTGTCATTGGTATCTGGCTTACCAGTTTATTTGTGCGACATGTGGTGAAAGATGACATTGGTCATGGTGTTACTAAGATTCTTTATGCAATTTCACGTCGTCAGGGTAGAATCAAGAACCATAATACCTGGAGTTCTGTTGCTGCTTCTTCAATCACCATTGGTTTTGGTGGTTCTGTAGGAGGTGAGGCTCCTATTGTACTTACAGGTTCTGCCATAGGTTCATCTCTGGGTAAACTCTTTAAACTAGATCATCGTGCCTTGTTGCTTTTGGTGGGGTGTGGTGCTGCAGGTGCTATTGCAGGTATCTTCAAGGCACCAATTGCTGGTTTGGTATTTACCCTTGAGGTATTGATGCTCGACCTTACCATGTCGTCATTGTTACCGCTGTTGGTAAGTTGTGCTACAGCAGCATGTGTTACCTATGCCTATTCAGGAACCGGTGCCATGTTCGAGTTTAATCTTCAGAATCCATTTGTGGTAGAGCGCGTGCCTGCACAGATACTTCTTGGTATTGCCTGTGGCTTGGTATCGCTATATTTTACTCGTGCCATGAACTGGTTCGAGAATATCTTTGGCAAGATAAAGAATCCATATAAGAAACTTGCGTTAGGAGGTTCCGTACTTAGCGTGTTGATTTTCCTTTTCCCTTCATTATATGGTGAAGGCTACTCATTGATTAGTGTTTTGCTGACGGGAGAAGGTGCTGCCGATTGGGATAAGGTGATGAACAATTCGTTCTTTGCAGGAATGGATCAGATGCTGCTGGTTTATTTGGGAATGTTGTTGCTCACCAAGGTATTTGCTACTACTGCCACCAATGGAGGTGGAGGTTGTGGTGGTACCTTTGCTCCAAGTTTGTTCTTGGGATGTATTATGGGATTTATCTTTGCACGCTTATGGAACTTGAGTGGCGTAAGCGGTTTGGTGATTCCCGAAACAAATTGCGCACTTCTGGGTATGGCAGGTGGAATGAGTGGTGTTATGCATGCACCATTGACAGGTATCTTCCTGATTGCCGAACTTACTGGTGGTTACGATTTATTTGTTCCTCTGATGATTGTAAGTGTATGCGCCTACCTTACAATTATAGTGTTTGAACCTCATAGCATCTATTCTATGCGTTTGGCAAAGAAGGGTGATTTGCTTACTCACAACAAAGACGCATCAGTAATGACGTTGATGAGTTTGGATTCTATCATTGAAAAAGACTTTAACACAGTAAGTCCTGAAATGGATTTAGGACAGCTGGTTTCTGTAATTGCTAAGTCGCGTAGAAATATGTTTCCTGTTGTAGATGCTGGTGGTCAGTTAAGAGGAATAGTGATGTTGGATGATATCCGTAACATTATTTTCCGTCCTGAACTATATCATCGTTTCAATGTGGAAAGATTGATGACTTCACCTCTGGCACGTTTGCGTGTAAACCAATCTATGCCATCGGTAGTTAGAAAGTTCGATGAAACCAATGCATGGAATCTTCCTGTAGAGGATGAAGACGGAAAGTTTCTTGGCTTTATCTCGAAGAGCCGAATATATAGTACATATCGACAGGTATTGGTAGACTTGTCGGCAGAATAATGCGTATGAAGAAAGAAGATTTGAGAATCATATATATGGGAACGCCCGACTTTGCAGTCGAAAGCCTTCGTGTTTTGGTAGAAGGTGGCTACAATGTTGTGGCAGTCATTACCATGCCTGATAAACCAGTAGGGCGTCATGGAAGTGTTCTTCAGCCAAGTCCTGTAAAACAATATGCAGTAGAACATGGATTGAAAGTACTTCAACCTGTTAAGCTGAAAGATGAGGCATTTGTTGAGGAGCTGCGAAGCTTGAAAGCAGATTTACAGATTGTAGTTGCTTTCCGCATGTTGCCAGAAGTTGTATGGAACATGCCTCCTATGGGTACCTTTAACCTACATGCATCCTTACTGCCTCAGTATCGTGGTGCTGCTCCTATTAACTGGGCTGTGGTAAATGGCGATAAGGAAACAGGCATTACCACTTTCTTCTTGCAGCATGAGATAGATACTGGTGAGATTATTCAGCAGGTGCGAGTGCCGATTAATGAAGAAGATGATGTTGAGGCAGTTCATGATCGTTTGATGCTGTTAGGTGGAAAACTTGTCGTAGAAACAGTTGACAACATTATTGCTGGTACTGTAAAAAGCATTCCTCAGGAAGAGTTCATTACCGATGAACCTTTGCGTCCTGCTCCTAAAATCTTCAAGGATACTTGCCGTATCAACTGGAATCAACCTATGCAAAAGGTATATGATTTTGTGCGTGGATTCTCACCTTATCCTGCAGCATGGACAGAATTGAACAATGGAGGTACAGTTCAGGTGTTAAAGATATACCAAACACAGAAAGAGGTATCAAGTAATCCCCCAGCACCAGGAACAGTTATGACCGACGGCAAGCGTTACTTAAAGGTTGCTGTACAGGATGGCTTCTTGAATATTCTTTCTTTGCAATTGGCTGGAAAGAAAAGAATGAGCGTGAAAGATTTTCTATGTGGATTTAAACAGGCAGAATCTTGTATCTGCCAATAAATAATAAAACAATGAGTAAGCCTTTGGTAAGTCCATCTTTGCTGGCTGCAAATTTTGGTTGCCTGAAAGATGATTTGGAAATGATTAACAAGAGTGAAGCCGATTGGCTGCACCTGGACATTATGGATGGTGTGTTTGTGCCAAACATTTCATTTGGTTTTCCTGTTTTGGAGTATGTTAATCAGTTGTGTACAAAACCATTGGATGTTCATTTAATGATTGAACGTCCAGAAAAGTTCATCAACGAGGTAAAGGCTATCGGTGCTATGATGATGAACGTGCATTACGAGGCATGCGTACACCTTCATCGTACCATTTCCGAGATTAAGCGTAATGGCATGAAGGCAGGTGTAACCTTGAATCCATCTACTCCAGTATGTGTGTTGCGTGACATTATTAAGGATGTGGATATGGTGTTGCTTATGTCTGTAAATCCAGGTTTTGGCGGTCAGTCATTCATAGAGCATACCATTGATAAAGTGAAGGAACTGCGTGCTCTTATTCAGGAAACCGGTTCACATGCCTTGATTGAAATTGATGGTGGCGTGAACCTTACTACAGGAAAGCAGTTGGTTGATGCAGGTGCTGATGTGTTGGTTGCAGGTAGCTTTGTTTTCAAGGCCCAGGATCCTTATCAGGCAGTACATTCACTCAAAGAACTATAAACTATGCTGAAACCCATTTTATCCTCTCAGCAAAAGGAACAGATTCAGTTGTGGCTGGATAAATGCCAGCGTTTTGTATTGTGTGCTCATGTTAGTCCTGATGGTGATGCTGTGGGATCTACTTTGGGCATGGCAGGATGGTTGCGTGCCTTGGGAAAAGAGGCGTCTATAATTCTTCCTACTCAGATGCCAGATTTCTTGCAGTGGATTCCGGGAGTGTCAGATATCATTATTTATGAACACAATGCAGAAAAGGCAAAGCAATTGATTGAAGATGCAGAGGTCATTGCTTGTCTGGATTTCAACGACCTGTCTCGTTTAGAGGAAATGGGTGAGGTGCTCTCTAATGCCAAGGCAGATTTCTGGATGGTAGATCATCACCTTAACCCAAAGGATTTCTGTAAGGTAACGGTTTCTTTCCCAGAAATGAGTTCTACCTCCGAGTTGGTGTTCCGTCTTATCTCAGAGATGGGTGGCTATCCATTTATAACCTTTGAAATGGCTGAGGCTATCTATTGTGGCATGTGCACCGATACGGGTGGATTTACCTATAACTCTACTAACCCTGAGATTTACTACATCATAGCACAGCTGTTGGAAAAAGGCATTGATAAAGATAAGATTTATCGCAGCGTTTACAATAATTATTCTCCAAACCGAATTCGCCTTATGGGTTATGTGATGTATGAGAAACTGCAGGTAATCGAGAACTTTAATGCTTGCATCTTTACCATTACACGTGCCGAACAAAGACGTTTCCGATTCATGAAAGGGGATGCCGAAGGGTTGGTGAATATTCCTCTTACCATTAAGGGAACTCGCTTGTCTATCTCTTTAAGAGAAGATACAGATAAAGACCGTATCTTGGTTTCTCTACGAAGTGTAGATGATTTCCCTTGCAACAAAATGGCAGAGGAATTCTTTAATGGAGGCGGACACCTTAATGCTTCGGGTGGTAAACTGTACTGTACTATGGAAGAGGCGATAGAAACAGCAAAGAGAGCCATATTCCACTATGAAAAATTACTGGTGGCAAAAAAATAGTTATTATTTGCTAATAGTACGCGCGTTGCGTGCCTTGTAAAGAAAGGATTTATTACCTTTGTGCCAAATATTAAGAAACGTATGAAGAAATTTATTATACTTTTACCTGTTTTCTGCTGCCTCATGGCATTGTTCGCGTGTAACAATACCCGCACCTATGCAGATATGAAGGAAGACGAGAAGAATACCATTCTTGAGTTTATTACTGCCAATGACATCAATGTCATTTCAATGAATCAGTTCCTTTCTCAGGATAGTGTTACTGATGTTAGCAAGAATCAGTTCGTACTGTTTGAGGACAAAGGTCTTTATATGCAGATTGTACGCAAGGGTGCAGGTGAAAAGTTGAAGGATGGTGAGACAAAAACTATTCTTTGTCGCTATATTGAGTATAGTCTTGAGAAGAAAGATACTATCTCTGCTAACATTTATAACAGCTCTGTAGTAGATAAGATGACGGTAACCAATACCAAGGGTACTTATGAAGGTTCTTTTGAAGAAGGTTATATGTTGAATACCTATAAAAATTCTTCTGTTCCTGGTGGTTGGTTGGCACCTCTGCCATACATTAATCTAACTCGTAAAGCATCAGAAATTGCCAAGGTGCGTATTATCTGCCCTCATAGTCAGGGAACTGCTAACGCAACCCAGAACGTTTATGCTTGCTATTACGAAATTACATACGAATTAGGACGATGACACTAATTAAATCCATTTCAGGAATTCGTGGTACCATTGGTGGCCACGCAGGAGAGGGCTTGAACCCTCTGGACATTGTGAAGTTTACTTCCGCTTATGCAACTCTTATCCGTAAAACCACTACCGTTAAAAGCAATAAGATTGTCGTTGGTCGTGATGCGCGCATCTCTGGCGAGATGGTTAAGAATGTAGTTTGCGGTACCCTGATGGGTATGGGTTTCGATGTAATAAACATTGGCTTGGCTACTACTCCAACTACCGAACTGGCTGTTACCATGAGTGGTGCTTGTGGTGGTATTATCCTTACTGCCAGTCATAATCCACGTCAATGGAATGCCTTGAAGTTGCTGAATGAGAAAGGTGAATTCCTGAATGCAGCAGAAGGACAAGAGGTCTTGCGTATTGCAAATGCCGAAGAATTTGAATATGCCGAGGTAGATGCCTTGGGAAAATATATAGAAGATTTTACCTACGACCAAAAGCACATTGACAGTGTTTTGGCATTGAAGTTAGTTGATGTTGAGGCTATCCGTAAGGCTAATTTCCGGGTTGCTCTAGATACTGTAAACTCTGTAGGTGGTGTTATTTTGCCAAAGTTGTTACAGCAACTAGGTGTTAATACAATAAATGTGCTGTATGGCGAACCAACAGGTGATTTCCAGCATAATCCAGAACCATTGGAGAAGAACCTGGGAGATATCATGAACCTGATGAAGGGTGGACAGTATGATGTAGCATTCGTAGTTGATCCTGATGTTGACCGTTTGGCATTCATCTGCGAAGATGGTACCATGTATGGTGAAGAATACACCTTGGTAACTGTTGCAGATTATGTATTGAAGCATACTCCAGGTAATACTGTTTCTAACCTTAGTTCTACACGTGCTTTGCGCGATGTTACAAGCCAATATGGTGGTACCTATAGTGCAGCAGCAGTAGGTGAGGTAAATGTTACTACCAAGATGAAAGAGGTAGGTGCAGTAATTGGTGGTGAAGGCAATGGTGGTGTTATCTATCCAGAAAGTCATTACGGACGTGATGCCCTTGTAGGTATTGCCTTGTTCCTGAGTCATTTGGCACACGAAGGCAAGAAGGTTAGTGAACTTCGTGCCACCTATCCTCCTTATTTCATTGCAAAGAACCGTATCGACCCTACTCCAAGTACAGATGTAGATGCTCTTTTGGTTCAGGTAAAGGAGATGTATAAGAATGAGCAGATTAATGATATTGATGGTGTGAAGATTGATTTCCCAACATCATGGGTTCATCTGCGTAAGAGTAATACAGAACCTATTATCCGTGTGTACAGTGAAGCTGCTACCATGGAAGAGGCAGATGCTCTTGGAAAGAAAATAATGGATGTAGTTTTAAGCTTCACTAAGTAAGTTACGAAACAAACATCAGTTCCCCCATAATCCCATCAGAGATGAAAATTCCCTGGTGGGATAATTTTATGCGGTTGTCTGCAGTTCGTTCCAAATCACCATTTGCAAGGAAAGGTTTGGTATTTGCTTCAAAGTACTGTAGCATACGATTTCCGAATAACTGCTGCAGTTTATCCAAGTTCACACCTTTTGCTGTTCTCAATCCTGTCATTACCATTTCATTGTAACGATTCTCTTGAGTAAGCTCTTCTAGTTCAAAAGAAGGGTTGTCTGTAGTAATTCCTGTTATATATGCTTTTAGATTTGCAACATTCCATTGACGTGAAGTTCCGTTGAATGAGTGTGCTGCTGCACCTACACCTAGATAGGGAACACCTTCCCAGTAACTGCTGTTGTGGCGAGAATGGTATCCTTGACGACAAAAGTTACTGATTTCATAATGTTCAAATCCTCCGTCTTTCAACCTTTGGGTAAGCGTTTCGAAGAAAGTTACGCTCAAGTCTTCGTCTACTTGCTTTACCTGATGCTCTTGCCATAGTTTCCAAAGTGGCGTTCCTTCCTCGTACATCAGATGATAGGCAGATAGGTGCTGCACGTTTAGTTGAAGAGCAGTATCAATATCATTCTCCCATTCGGTAAGTGTTTCACAGGGTAAACCATAGATTAAGTCAATGCTCACATTTTCAAATCCTGCATCCTGACATGCTTTCACTGCATTGACAGCTTGTTTAGCCGTGTGTCTTCTATTCAGCATTCGCAGTTTTTTGTCATCGAATGTTTGCACACCCATCGAGATTCGGTTGATAGGCAATTGTGCCAGTTGCGCCACAAACTCAGGGCAGAGGTCATCAGGATTTGCCTCCATGGTAATTTCGGCATCAGGGCGAATGGTGTAGTGCTGTTGCACGCATGCCAGCAAATCTGCTATTTGCTGAATGGTGAGTTGTGAAGGGGTTCCTCCACCTATATATATAGTAGCAATGTCTTCACCTTGCAAGTAATTCTTGCGTTGCTGCAATTCTTGCTTCACGGCCTGAACATACGCATCGCGCTCCTCTAGCAAAGTGGTAGAGTAGAAATCGCAGTAAATGCAACGTTTGGCACAAAAAGGAATGTGAAGGTAGATGCTTGCCATATCTTGAAGTATTTAATTGCAAAGTTGATGCAAATATACCTCTTTTAATATAAAAATGTGTATCTTTGCCCACAGATTAACAATCTAAATGATTTGAAACAATGAAAAAGCACGTGTGGATTTTGAGCGCTTGCGCTCTTTTGGCATTCACTGCCTGTAAGAAAACTCAGAATAACAATAATGGTACCGATTCTACTGCATCTCAGGTAGAACCAATGGTAAGTGATGCTGCAATGTACACAGGATGGCAGCAGGATGCCCTGAAAAATAGTGTGAAGGAAATTGTAACCACTGTTTATTTCACGGAGTCGGATTTTAAATACGATGCCACAAATGTTGGTGAGAGCACTACTGTGGTTTATAGTGAAGATGGCCAGCGAGAAGAACAGACAAGTGGCGAGTTTAAGCGCGATGATCATGGTCGCATTGTTACTTCGGATGAAGAGAATAGTCATGCATCATTTGGCTATGACGAGAAAGGTCGTGTTTGCCAGATAAACGAAGAATGGGAGGGTGAACTTACTGGCAGTCGCGAAACCAAGATTACCTATACCGAAAAGGGCGAAACACATGTTGTTGATGCATACAGCGAAGGAAACACCTGGCATAATGTGCAGACATACGTTTATACCAAGTTTGATGATAAGGGCAACTGGATTGAAGCACAGGTGACCGATGAAGGTGAGGAAAGTTTTGAAGACGAAAAACCTACCAAGACAACAAACTACACTGTAGTGGTTCGTGAAATCAAGTATTATTAATGAGAAAGAAAAATAAGATATATAACGTGATGAAAGGAGAAGAGAGCAAGAAAAAACTCTCTTCCCGCATTTACGATTTTGCACTTTATGCAGCCATCATCTTAGGTTTGGTTCCTTTGATGACTCGTCATGAATCAGTGTTGATGGAAGTGTTCGACTCCCTTTCCTGCACACTCCTTATCATCGATTATTTCCTGCGTTGGTACACCTATGATATTCGTTTGGTAGAGCAGGGAAAAGAAGTAACCCTACGTCGTTTGCTCTTGTTTCCGTTTACCCCAGCTGCCATCATCGATGTGTTGTCGATTCTTCCAACCTTTGGAACCCTCGACTCTTCATTCAAGGCTTTACGCTCATTGCGCTTGCTTAGATTGTTGCGTGTTTTCAAGGCTACCCGTAACTTCAAGCCTTTACAATTGCTAATCAATGTGCTGAAACGCGAGCAGGGCATATTGCTTCTGGTGTTCCTGATGGCAGTATGCTATATTGTAATTGTGGCATTGCTTATCTTTAACATAGATGATCCTATGAAGATAGAAGGGTCAGGGGTACAACAGTTTGACTCTTTCTTCGATGCACTGTATTGGGCTACCTGTACGCTTACTACTGTAGGTTTTGGCGATATCTATCCTGTTACGTTCTTGGGTCGTTTGATAAGTATGGTATCTTCTTTGTTTGGTGTTGCCATCATTGCACTTCCTGGTGGTGTTATCACTGCAGGTTATTTGCAAGAACTGCAACTCTACAAAGAAAGGAAGAAAAAAGTTCAACAAGTCAACAAGTCAACGAGTCAACAAGTCAACAAATAGTCGCCTTCGGCTCCAGTTTAAGGGGTTTAAGTCTCCCCTACCAAGGGGAGGTTTAGAGGGGTCTTAAACTTTTTTAAACCTTTAAACTCAAAACTCATAACTCAAAACCCATTGCCTGTTGTAAAATAATAAATAAATAAACATGAAGAAATCACTATCAATCTTAATCGTATTTTGCAGTCTGTTCTTACTGGCTGCCTGTTCTGGTGGTAATGATGTTCCAGAACCAACTCCAACACCTACACCAACACCTACTCCTACTCCAGAACCAACCCCAGATCCAGAACCAACACCTGATGAAGAGGTAGATCCAGATCCTAATGGTGCACAGGAAACAGCATCGAATGCAATAAAGTACATGGGTGTGGGATGGAATGTGGGTAACACCCTTGATTCAAACTCGGGAGATTTAAACAACATGTGGATTGAAGGATGGGGAGGTAATGCAACTCCTGATAAATATGAAACGGCATGGGGACAGAAACCTATCACCCGTGAACTGATTCACATGATGAAAGAGGCAGGTTTCCGCTCTATTCGTGTACCTGTTACCTGGTATCCTCACATGGAGGCAGATTTCAGTAAATGCAAGATTGTCAATGGTACACCACAATGGGATCCTATTGCCAATCCTATTGGTTCAAAGATTAAGGCAGACTGGATGGCACGTGTGAAAGAAGTTGTGGATTATGTTATTGACGAAGGTCTTTACTGCATTCTGAACGTTCATCACGATACAGGTAGCGCAAATACTCATTGGCTGATTGCCAGTGAGGCATCCTATAATGAGCACTACGAACAGTTCGAGGCTGTTTGGACACAGATTGCCGAAACCTTCCGTGACTATAACAAGCGTTTGATGTTCGAGGGCTATAACGAAATGCTCGATGAATATGATTCGTGGTGTTTTGCCTCTTTTGGCGCACCAAACCAATACAATGCTTCTGTGGCGCAATCTGCCTATAAGGCTATCAATAGCTATGCTCAGAGCTTTGTAAATGCAGTGCGTGCTACTGGTGGAAACAATGCTACCCGTAACCTCATTGTAAATACCTATGCCGCTTGTTGTGGTGAGGGTAACTGGAACACGCACCTGCAGGATCCTTTGAAGGAAATGAAATTGCCAACCGATCCAATTGGTGGAGAAGGCCATATCTTCTTCGAGGTGCATACCTATCCATATTTCGATACTCTTTCTGCAGGAAAGAGTACTGTGGATGCCACCATCTCTGCACTAAAGACTCATCTTGCCTCAAGAGCACCTGTAATTATAGGTGAATGGGGAAGTGGTGGCGGAATTTCATACGAGAACCAGAAAGCTTCGTATTTGGATTTTGCTACTTACTTTGTACACCAGTGCAAGGCTAGCAACATGCCTACTTTCTACTGGATGGGTATGTGTGATGGAGCAGATCGTGCTGTTCCTAAAATGACACAACAAGATTTGGCTACAGCACTAATGAAGGGCTGGAAGTAGGTTAGGTTGTGGGGTTATAAGGTTATGAGGTTGTAAGGTTATTAAACCCTAAAACCACATAACCCTATAACCATAAAACCCAAAAATCAATATTGATATTCCAATGTTTTCAGCTTGTCGGAATCTGAAGTTCCTCCATACATCAGGATATACTTTCCTGGCAGAGGACGAAGGGTGTTGCTGGCATTGTCCCACCAGTTGAAAGTGTCTTCATCCAAGGTGAATGCCACTGTACGGGTTTCGCCTGCAGGAATGTTCACACGACGGAAACCGCGCAGAGTCTTAACAGGACCTTCGGCATCATCAGGGCGGTTAACGTACAATTGAACAACTTCATCACCATCGCGTTTTCCGGTATTAGTAACTGGTACGAATAAGGTGTTTCCCTTCAAGGTAGCCTCTCCATAGGTGAAGGTAGTGTAGCTCAATCCATGGCCAAAGCAGAACAAAGGCTTCTGCTGCATAAAGCGATAGGTACGTCCCTTCATGGTGTAATCCTGGAAATCTGGCAACTGCAAGGTGTCCTTATAGAAGGTGATTGGCAATCGACCGGCAGGATTGTAATCACCCATCAGTACATCAGCAACAGCAGTTCCTCCTTGCTCACCAGGGTACCATGCCTGAACAATTGCATCGCAGTTCAAGCTTTCTGGAACCAAGCCCATGGCACTACCCGAGTAGTTTACGAAAACAATCTTCTTTCCTGCTTTCTTCAACTTAGCAATCAAGTCGCGCTGTACCTGTGGCAACTGAATATCGGTACGGTCGCCACCCTTGAATCCTGGAGCGTCAACCTTCATTTCCTCACCTTCAAGACTAGGAGAAATACCACCTGCAAATACTACAACATCGGCATTCTTTACCTGCTTCAGCAATGCTGCTGTATTATAGGTGCGGGTGTAACCCATATCTGCCACCAATGCTGCAATGCCCTGAGTTTGGTGGAATCGGATTTCGATGTCATAGTTCTTTCCCTTCTCGGTGTGCAGGGTGTAAACTACCTGCTTTTCTTTCATTACAACATCCTTTCCGGCAACTTTCTGCTTATTGATGTATAGTTCGTAACCTCCGGCAACAAGCATCTCGAATTCGATATCCTGCTTGTCTGGTGCATAGTAGCTACCTTCCAATACCAATGAGAAGTTCTCCAAAGGAACGTCTGCGCTGAATGCGGTACCACCGTATGTAAACTTCTGGAATGGGGTGGTGCTGTGTCCGGTAGTAAGAGGTTCACCCTGGTAGTTGCGGTTTCCGTAATAGGTAACGGCAAAACCATTGCGACCCTTTCCCTGGCATGCACTCCAAAGACTGGTGTGAGAGATTTTGTTCACACGGTCACAACCAACAGAATAGATTAGCTTATCTGCAGGAATACGACTTTTCATTGCCTCGTATAGAGTGATGGTGTGGGTAGGAGTGCCATTGTAGTTACCCCATTGCATTACACTGTCATTGGCATTAGGGCCAATCAGTGCAATGGTCTGATCTGGTTTCAAAGGAAGAATGTCATTGTTGTTCAGCAGCAAGGTGATGGTTTCGTGTGCCATCTTCAGTGAAAGAGCCTTGTGCTCCTTGCTGGCAATTACGCTGGCAGGAATGTTGTCCCATTCGGTAGATTCATCCATTTCACCCAATTCAAAACGAGCTTGCATCAGTCGCTTTACGCTGATATCCAAATCGCTCTCCTTGATTAAACCAAGGTCGATTGACTTGTTCAATGCAGCATAGCTGCTTCCGCATTCAATATCGGTGCCACTCAGTACTGCAGCAGCAATGGCCTCCTCCTGGGTAGCGTGAGTTTCGTGCTGACCTTTGGTATAGAAGTTAGGAACAGCCCAACAGTCACTTGTTACAATACCCTTGAATCCCCATTCTTCACGAAGGATATGGGTAAGCAAGCGGTCACTTCCACAGCAAGGATCACCCTCGAAACGGTTGTAGGCACACATCACCTCTTTTACATTTGCCTTCTGTACCAAGTCCTTAAAAGCGGTAAGATAGGTTTCATACAATTCGCGTGCAGGGATGTTTTCGGCATTGAAAGAGTGGCGGTTCCATTCTGGTCCGCTGTGAACGGCAAAGTGCTTTGCACAGGCATGAGCCTTGTCGTAAACACTACCTTCAGGACCTTGCAAACCTCTTACTACTGCCTGTCCCATCAAACTGGTAAGGTATGGATCTTCACCATAAGTTTCCTGTCCTCGTCCCCAACGTGGGTCGCGGAAAATATTAATATTAGGTGTCCAGTAGGTAAGTCCTTCGTAGCGTTTATGACTGTTTGCCTCACGGAAAAGACGTGTCTTTGCACGACCTTCATCGCTGGCAGCGGTGAACACCTTATTTAATAAGATATCATCAAAGCTGGCAGCCATACCAATGGTTTGTGGGAAAACAGTTGCTACACCAGCACGTGCCACACCGTGAAGTGCCTCGTTCCACCACTCGTAAGGCTTGATGCCTAAGCGAGGAATGGCAGGTTGGTTGTTCTGCATCAATGAAATCTTTTCCTTCATGGTTAGACGGCTTACCAAATCGTCGGCACGCTGTGAAGGGGTTAGGCTTTTGTCTTGATAAGGCAGCAGTTGCTGTGCCTGTAGGGCACAAGGAAGAAAACTGCAAGCCCAAACTAAGGTTAAAAATCTTTTCTTCATATTTGTGTTTGTTTATTATTGTAAAGGTTTAAAAGTTTAAAGGTTTAAAAGTTTAAAAGGTCAACAAGTCGCAAAGACCGTTGTCTGTTGTCTGTAGTCCGTTGTCTTTTAAACCTCCTCCCTTTAAGGGAGGTCGGGAGGGTCTTCTAATCGTTCTCTCTGCAAAGATAAATAAAAAAAGTGAAATGTGTGCGAGTTTTCCCCAAATCACTTGGATGTTTGGATTATATTTGCTATATTGCGCTTTGAAACATTTAACCTATAAATCTATTTAGATATGAAAGTATATCAAGCTAACGAAATTAAGAACATTGCCTTGTTGGGTAATGACGGTGCGGGTAAGACCACCCTTACCGAATCGCTGCTTTTTGAAAGTGGCATCATCAAACGTCGTGGTCGTATCACCATGAAGAACACCGTGAGCGACTACTTCCCTGTAGAACAGGAGTATGGTTATTCTGTATTCTCTACCGTTTATCATGTAGAGTACAACAATAAGAAACTGAATATTATTGACTGCCCAGGTAGTGACGACTTTGTGGGTGGCGCTATGACAGCCCTTGGCGTAACAGATACTGCAGTACTGTTGCTGAACGGACAGTATGGTCCTGAAGTAGGTACACAGAACCACTTCCGTTATACCGAGAAGTTGGGTAAGCCTGTTATCTTCCTGGTAAATCAGCTGGATCACGAAAAATGTGATTTCGATTTGGTAATCGAGCGCTTGAAAGAAGCTTATGGTCCTAAGGTAATTCAGATTCAGTATCCTTTGGAAACAGGTCCTAACTTTAATAGCCTGATTGATGTGCTGTTGATGAAGAAGTATTCTTGGGGCCCAGAGGGTGGCGTTCCTACCATCGAGGAAATCCCTGCCGACCAGATGGATAAGGCCATGGAAATGCACAAGGCATTGGTAGAGGCAGCTGCCGAGAACGATGAAACCTTGATGGAGAAGTTCTTCGAGGAAGAAACTCTTACCGAGGACGAAATGCGTGAAGGTATCCGCAAGGGTTTGGCAGCTCGCAGCATGTTCCCAGTATTCTGTGTTTGTGCAGGTAAGGATATGGGTGTTCGCCGTTTGATGGAGTTCTTGTGTAATGTTGTTCCTTTCGTTGATGAAATGCCAACAATCCACAATACCCGTGGTATTCCTGTAAATCCAGATCCTAATGGTCCTACATCTTTGTATTTCTTCAAGACAGCAGTAGAACCACACATTGGTGAAGTTCAGTACTTCAAGGTGATGAGTGGTACCGTGAAGGAAGGTGACGACCTTACCAATGCCGACCGTGGTAGCAAGGAGCGTATTGCTCAGTTGTTTGTTTGTGCAGGTGCAAACCGCGAGAAGGTAGAGAAACTGGTTGCTGGTGATATCGGTTGTACCGTTAAGCTGAAGGATGTAAAGACTGGCAATACCTTGAATGGCAAGGATTGCGAGAACCGTTTCAACTGGATTAAGTATCCAAATCCAAAATATAGTCGTGCTATCAAGGCTGTGAATGAGGCAGAAACTGAAAAGTTGATGCAGGTTCTGAACCGCATGCGCGAGGAAGACCCAACATGGATTGTAGAGCAGAGCAAGGAACTGCGTCAGGTTATTGTTCATGGTCAGGGTGAGTTCCACTTGCGTACCTTGAAGTGGCGTCTGGAAAACAACGAGAAACTGAAGATTGAGTATTCAGAGCCTCGCATCCCATATCGTGAAACTATCACTAAGGCAGCACGTGCAGATTACCGTCACAAGAAGCAGAGTGGTGGTGCTGGTCAGTTCGGTGAAGTTCACATGATTGTAGAACCTTACTACGAGGGCATGCCTACACCTGATACCTATAAGTTCAATGGTCAGGAATTCAAGATTAACGTAAAGGGAACTGAAACCGTTGACCTGGAATGGGGTGGTAAGTTGGTATTTGTAAACAGTATCGTGGGTGGTTCTATCGATGCCCGATTCATGCCTGCCATCATGAAGGGTGTTATGGGTAAGCTGGAGCGTGGTCCGCTTACTGGCAGCTATGCTCGCGACGTGCGTGTTATCGTTTATGATGGTAAGATGCACCCAGTAGATTCTAACGAATTGTCATTCATGCTGGCTGGTCGTAACGCATTTAGCGAGGCATTTAAGAATGCCGGTCCTAAGTTGCTGGAGCCTATCTATGATGTTGAGGTTTTCGTACCAAGCGACAAGATGGGTGATGTAATGAGCGACTTGCAGGGTCGTCGAGGCATGATTATCGGCATGAGCAGTGAGGCTGGTTATGAGAAGTTGCAGGCTAAGGTGCCTTTGAAGGAATTGAGCAACTACTCTACTGCATTAAGCTCACTTACCGGTGGACGTGCCAGCTTCATCATGAAGTTCGCTTCATACGAACTTGTACCTGGTGATGTTCAGAACAAGTTGGTTGCAGAATTTGCAGCACAGCAGGAAGAAGAATAATTCTGATTCTACTTTGATATAAGATAAAAGGGAGTGCATTGCGCTCCCTTTTATTGTTTTTAAAGTATGATTACTATTACCAAAGTGTTGTAATAGGGCATAATAAACATGTGGATTAACTTATACATTCTTCGTACGCAGCCTGCGAATGTACATTCGCAGGCGTTGAATGGCCGTACGCAGGTTGCGTCTGTACATTCGCACAGTGCGTACAAAGAATATAATGCTTAATCCATAACTTTATTACTAGTAAACGTGATAGTTTATCTTTGTAGACCTATGTCTTTGCGTCTTTACGACTCTGTGTCTTTGTGACTTAAAAACATAATTTTGTTTCCTAGTAACAAGTAGTGTCCAAATAATTCGTGGAATACGGGTGTTTTTCCTAAATTTGCAAAATAAACATTGAGAAACTATTATTATCGGGAAAAAGTAAAAGCCATTTGTGAAATCCATTAATCTTTCTTCTTACAATGAAAAAAATTCTAACACTTTGCACAGTTGCCCTGATGGCATTTTCATCTTGCAGTAAAGAAGATGAAATTACATTGACGCATACACCCATTCAGAAATATGAAGGTGTTGTGTTTGTTGACGAAAACGATTTTGTGGCAGAAGACATGCCAGGCAAATATTATATTGACTTAAATACCTATCTGGAAATTCCCAATCCTTTACCATTTAATGAATTGTATAGTACAATAACACGCAATGGTTATTATACAGATGTAGTAGGTGTTGAAATCAAAAACAAAAAAATAGTATCGGGAACCCATATTAAAATACACCATTCAAAACCAGATGGCAATGTTTCTGGTTATATATGGGAACCTGGAAAATACCAATTCGAGGTTCCTGAAAACATGTTTCATTTTGTAGATTCATATGGCAATCTACGTAAAACAATCGTAGACGAGACATTTTCTGTAGAAAACGATTATATAATTTATAAACATCCATCACGTGTTACACCAGGTGAAGATGTAGTTTATAAATTGCATGTAGTTGCTTTTGACGAAAGTTGGCTTGTCTTTGATTATGATAGGAATAATGAAGTAACAACAAGGACAACCTGGCGATTCGTAGAAGAAACTACTGAATAAGCATCTTAGGATAAAAGGGAGTGCAATGCGCTCCCTTTTTAGACCCTCAACAAGTCACCTTTGGCTCCAGTTTAAGATGTTTAAAAAGTCAACAAGACACAGAGTCGCAAAGACTGTTGACTTTTAAACTCACAACTCATAACCCAAAACAATGTTTTCTGTACGAACGAATACTATTTTTACGTTAGTTCGATGAATAATAAAAATATTGAGCGATGTGTTTCTTGCTATAATGTAAAAACAATTAAAATTTACTAACCTTTAGTGTTTATGTATAGTAAGTATATTTTTTTTGTGGAAAAAGAGTATTTTTGCAAGTAAGATAATCTAAACATTCAAGGCTATGACCACTAAAATTGACGATTTTTTTCTGTTGTCTAATTCTGTAGCGAATATCACAGATAGTGATTATGAAAGCATTGTTCCTGTGCTGAATGCTGTAAAGGCATTTGCTCAGTGCACTCATCAGTGTGTTTATGTTATAGATTATTTTAGGGAGGGTTTTGCTTATGTTTCAGATAATCTTGCATTTCTTTGCGGTCAGCCAGCAGAACGTATTAAAGATTTTGGCTACCAACTATACATTGAGCATGTTCCTGCGGATGAGTTGGAGATGTCGAAGGAAATTAACAAGAAAGGATTTGACCTATTCAATGAGTTTCCGATAACAGAAAAGATGGAGTATTCTATTACTTATGATTTTCATCTTGTAAACGGACGTAAATCTAACCTTATAAGTCATAGAATAACACCGCTTGTGCTGAATAAAGAGAGCAGGATATGGCTAGCACTCTGCACGGTTCAGCTTTCTGCCAGAAAGAAACCAGGCAGGATAATTATGAAAAAAGAAAAAAGCAAGACTTTCTATGCCTACGATTTAAATAAGCATAAATGGAATCTTGAAGAAAGCATAACCCTCTCTGAACGGGAAAGAAGTATAATAGGTTTATCCGTTCAAGGATATACCATGAATGAGATAGCAGAGAAACTTTGCAAATCTGTGGATACAATAAAGGCTTGTAAACGTGCAATGTTTGCAAAAATGGAGGTTAGCAACATGACAGAAGCTCTTTCCTTTGCAATAAACTACAGATTATTGTAAAATTTATTTTGAAGTCAAGCAAAATTACACAAAAGTGTGATTAAAAAATAAAGAATTGCCGCTATTTTTGTGCATCAGAAATGATACACATCTGTTATGAAAATAATCAATATTAGAATTATAGCGGTAATATTCACCCTATTCATCTGTATCTTAGGAAAGGCTCAGGAAGTTTATTCGGGAAAGGTTTTAGATGAAAATTCCGCAGCATTGCCTTTGGTAAATGTCGTACTGCTTTCAGAATCAGACAGCACAATCGTAACAGCAGCAGTAACAGACAATGAGGGATTGTATCATATCTCGGCTCCAAAAGGCAGCTATATCGCACGTTTCTCATTTGTAGGCTTTTCTACATTACACGTATCTATGCTTTTGGATGAATCAAAAACTCTGCCTGATATCCAACTAATGCCTTTATCTACAACCCTTAGCGAAGTAGAGATTAAAGGGAAAAAGCCGACTTTCAGGGTAGAGACCAATGCATTATTGGTGAATGTTCAAAACGACAAGATTCTTAGCAGTCAGACAAATGTGTATGAAATGCTGGGACTGCTTCCTGGGGTGCTAAATACCGAAAATGGTATTACCGTTCTGGGAAAAGGAAAGCCTGTTTATTATATTAACGGAAGAAAGATACTAGATGAATCAGAGGTGACAGATTTGCAGGTTGACCAGATACAATCAGTTAAGGTGATAAACGGAAATGATATTCGGTATGATGCAGCAGGAAATGCAGTTATTGCCATAAAGGTAAGGAATCCTGACGATGGTTTGTCGTTCACCCTAAACAACAAGGCTACTTTAGGACATTATTTCTCTCATAATCATGCTGTGAATCTTAGCTATTCCCAAAACAACTGGGATGTGTTTTTTGTATATTCTTATGGTGATGTCAGAAAAAGACAGCACGATACATCATTGATGACAACTCATGCAGATACCCTATGGAACAAGACAGAAACTATCTATTCAGCTTTGAAAGACAAATCTCATAACTATAAGATAGGTTTTACCAAACACTTCACTCCAAACAGCCAGTTTAGCGTGCAGTATATTGGAACTTCGGCAAAAGGAAATGGTGATATAGAAGGCGAAATGCAGATGGTTCCAAATAAAGGAACCTCTACCATGTTGAAATCTAACACCAATAATCGTGAGAACTCTACAACACATCACCTAAACTCTTCGTTTAGCACGAATATAGGTGATACATGGAAACTGGATGTTTATGGCGACTATATCCGCAAATATCAGGATTATACAAGAAATCTGTTTGAAAATGATGGCATGAGCATGGTGGAAACTTCATTTCTGCAGAATGAGAGATGGGATATCTATGCTTTACATACTCAATTGAATCATAGCATAAAAGGAGGACGGGAACTAACATTTGGCCATGATTTTAGCTATACAAAGGGTACAGACAAGTTAACCTACAATTCTTCTACTTACAACAATAATACCCGAAACACAGAGTCTCGTAATTCGTTTTACGTAAACTATAGTTTCCCGATAGGAGGGCTTTCTATTAACACAGGTGCTCGTTATGAAAAACTTCACTCTACCATTCTGGATGTATCTAAAAATGAAAAGAACAAGTACGATGCAGGGCATTTAATGCCTACAATAGGCTTCAGTTTCTTTAATTATTCCAGTGGATTAATACAGAGCCTTTCTTATTCGGTAGATACCCGAAGCCCAGAATTCAGTTATCTGAATAACCATGTATTTGTTCACAATCGCTATTCTGCAGGCGTGGGAAATCTTAACCTGAAAGCAGAGGTAAACCACAGCATTAACTACATGCTGATGTATAAATTTATCTATTTTACACTCAGTTACGGGTATGTTCATAATCCAATAGTTAGTTGCTATTATTCGCATCCTCAAAATTCTTCAGTTGTAGTGGGTACAACGAAGAACTTTGATAAGAAGCATAATGTTAATGCCATGTTAAACCTAAGAAAGACGTTTAATAGATTTACATCATCTTTATCATTTGTGCTAATGAAATCCTTCTTTCAATATCCAGGTTTGAACAATGTTATGCTGAGGGATTCAAAACCAGTGATAGTAACGAATCTGGATGTTTCTGTTTCACTTCCAAAAGAATGGTTGCTAACTACAAAGTTGTACTATAATTGGGGTGGAGATATGCAGATGATTAGAATTGGCAAGGAGTCTTCGTTTGATGTAAGCCTGAAAAAAACATTGCTGAATAAACGTCTAACTCTATCTTTTGACGCACACGATATATTTAAAAAGTCGCATGCCAAGGCCTCATGGCAAATGAACAATCTAACAATGATGCAAAACAGAATGACAGATACCAGAAAGCTGAGTTTGTCATTAGTATATCGTTTCAGAGAGGCTAAATCTTTGTCTGTTCAAAATGCAGCTCATAAGGAAATGAGTAGATTAAAGATCAATGAAGACTTCGAAGAATAATATGCACCTTTTAAACTTTTAAACCTTTAAGCTCTTAAACTTTTAATAGACCACATAAGGTTCTAGTCTTGTGAAATCATCTTCACAGAACTCTTTCAACAAGGAAAGCTGCCTAAGGCTATGAATAGGACCGTACTTTTTTCTGTATTCATCAATAGCCCTTGCCTGATAGAAACTAAGGTATGGGTGTTGGCGCATGACGTTTACCGACTCCTTATTAATATAGAGAGATGGCGTGAATCCTTGAATTCTAAAGTAGGGAAGACTGTTTTCTGTAATTCCTTTAATCTCTAGCAGTTGTTGCACTTGATGGAATCCACGAAGTCTTTGCCGGTAACTTACAATGGCAAAAGCCAGTGCACTACCAATACCTGGTACCCTTTTCAGTAAAGTGGTGTCTGCTTGATTAAGATAGATGAATTCTCCTTCGGAAAGTTTCTCGGGACGGGTTCGTTTCAATGAATCAAGGTAATGCTGATGTTTTGCTTCTCTTTCTTCGCGTGCAGCAATGCGCTGTTCTTTTAAAGCAGCAAAGCTGTCTTTCCTATGTTGATAAGCTTGCTGGCGCAAGAATGCAGCCTGTTGGCGCTGTAACTTCAACATGGCAAAAGAATCCTTTAGGTGCAGGTATCGCTGCTCCCGTTCTTCTTTACTTCTCAACTTGTTGACTCGTTGACTCGTTGACTTGTTGACTTTATATGTATCTTCCGGTACTTCTGTGGTAGCATTCTCCGGCATGTGGAAGTCTAGGCATAGGACGATGAGTCCTAGCACACCCAAGAGCAGTGTCAGTACTCTGCGGTCAGCCTTGGGATTTCTGCTTGAAAGCATTATTCTGTCTGAACAGGCACAAGACCTAGTTCTTTTCCTTTTTCTAACATTAGGTTGTAGGCAGCATCATGCTCGTTTGGTATCATGCCATCAAGAATGGCATCCTTGATGGTTTCCTTGATAATACCGATGGTAGCACAAGGCTGCAGGTTGAATGTCTGCATAATCTCCAATCCATCAACAGGAGGTTGGAAATTACGGATACGGTCTTTCTCTTCTATATCAATCAGTTTCTGACGTACCAACTTGAAGTTATCGCGAAAGCGCTGCTTCTTTTCTTCGTTCTTCGAGGTAATGTCGGCTTCGCAAAGTGTCATCAAGTCGTCAATGTCATTGCCTGCTTCGAACAACAAACGACGTACGGCAGAGTCGGTCACCACTTCATCGGCAATGGTAATGGGGCGCATGTGTAATGAAACCAACTTCTGAACATACTTCATCTTTTCGTTCAAAGGCAGTTTCATCTTCTTGAAGATATCGGGAACCATTTTCTCACCAAGATAGTTGTGATTATGGAAGGTCCACCCGATACCTTGTTCCCATTTCTTGCTACGTGGTTTACCTATATCGTGCAGAAGTGCTGCCCATCGCAACCATAGTTTTCGGTCTTCATCTTCCCAATCCTTGGTGGCTTTGGCAACGTTATCTACCACCTCAAGGGTATGAAAGAAATTATCCTTATGTGCCCTGCCATTTACTTTTTCTACACCTTGCATTGCTTGCAGTTCGGGGAAGATAATAGATAGTAGCCCAGTGCTGAATAGCAACTCAAAACCGATTGATGGGGCAGGAGAAAGCAGAATCTTGTTTAGTTCCTCGGCTATGCGCTCACGGGTAACCTCTTTTATAAGGTCACGGTTTTGGGCAATGGAATCCTGTGTCTCTTGCTCAATGGTGAAGTTTAGTTTTGAAGCAAAACGAATGCAGCGAAGCATGCGCAAAGGATCATCCTGGAATGTGTCATCTGGGTGGATAGGAGTAGCAATGAGGCGGTCACGCAAATCCCATACACCATCATACAAATCTACCAATCCTGCAAAGTTTGTGTGGTTTAGTTGTAAGGCCAGGGCGTTAATGGTGAAGTCTCGTCTGCTTAAGTCCTCTTCAATGGTGCCCACAGCAGGGTTCTCCTCATC
>JAGHTY010000193.1 GCA_018065125.1 Candidatus Minthousia equi | reverse complement strand
ATAGGCTTGATCAACTTCCTCCTCGGTTACTAACTCTTCCTTGTAGAACTCAAAGGCGGTTTCTACCTCATCAGCCAGTGTTTTTACGGCTTTGTATCCGTCAATCCAAGCTTGCAGAGCTTTCACCTTTTTCATCTGTGCCTCGGCAGCTTTGGCATCGTCCCAAAAACCAGGAGCCTGAGTACGTAGTTGTTCTTCTTCCACCTCTACCTGTTTATTCTCTATATCCAGATAGCGGTACAATGCCGCAGTGCGGTCTTTTACATCTTTAAGTTGGTCTAATGTTATCATATATGTCTATTATTCTTCATACATTTTGGCAATCTGTACAGCATAGTTACGTGACAGTACAGGACGTTTTATCTTCAGCGTATTGGTTAGCTCGCCTTTTTCCATGGAGAATGGTTCAGGAAGCAACGTAATACGTTTTACCTGCTCGTAGGCAGCCAGATGACTTTGCAGCTGATTGATACGTTCCAAAATCATTTGATTGATTTCAGGGTTATCGCATAGTTCCTGCATGGATGCAAAGGCAATATGGTGTGTTTCGGCATACTTCTTGATTTCACCATAGGCGGGAATAATCAGCGCAGAAACAAACTTACGTTTATCGGCAATGATAGCCAGCTGGTCAATATATTTATCCACACACAGTTTACTTTCCAGTACCTGTGGAGCCACGTATTTACCATTACTGGTTTTGAAAAGATCTTTGGTACGGTCGGTTATATACAGTTCACCATCTTTCAGATAGCCGGCATCGCCTGTGTGGAAGAAACCATCTGCATCGAATGCCTCTTGATTGGCTTGTTCTTTTTTATAGTATCCTCGTGTCACACTGGCACCCTTGATAAGAATCTCATTCTCCTCACCTATCTTAACCTGTACGCCTGGTAAAGGTCGGCCAATAGATCCAATGGAGGCCGGACGGCGGTCGCACGATACGGTGGCTGTAGATTCGGTCAAACCATAGCCAGCAACCATGGGAATACCGCAGGAATGGATAAATTCCTCGACTGTAGGAGGAATGGCAGCACCAGCGGTTGGGAAAAGTACACCATTTTCAATACCGACGGCTTTCTTTAGCATATTGAAGATGGTTTTATTAACTATATTATAACGGAATTCCAACCACCAAGGTGCTTTGATACCTTTCATCTCATACTGTATGTTATAGGTATGACCTACTTTCAGAGCTGCACGTACCATCATTTTCAGTATCTTAGGCATGGCTGCAATCTTGGCTTGTACACCATCATATACCTTTTCCCAAAATCTGGGAACCGAACACATCATAGTTGGACGTACTTCCAACAAAGATTGGGTAATGATATGTGGGTTCGTGCTGACACATACCACAATACCCGCTTCCATACATAGGAAGGTCCAGGCACGTTCAAACACATGTGTCAAAGGTAAGAAATTCATGGATACCTGATTGGGCAATGAAAGTTGTGGCAAAACACTCAGATGTTCTCCCCACTGGGCATCATAGCAAGAATGATGAAGCATTACACCCTTGGGTTCACCGGTGGTACCCGAGGTATAGAGGATATTGGCAATATCGTCAAAACTGAGTTGTTTGCGCAAGGCTTCCAACTGGTTCTTTCTTTCTGTTGTTACCTTATCTTTTATAAAATCATCAAAATAGATAGATGTGTTATCTGCAGGATTTTTCTTTACTTTATTGTCATAGATAACCAGCAACTGCAAGGTGGTGCATTGTTTCATTACGGCATAGGCCACATTGTACTGCTGCTGTTCGCCCACAAACATAATGCGTACTTGTGCATCGTTGACAATATATTTTACCTGTTCTTCCGAACTGGTAGCATAGAGAGGAATAGTGACTGCACGGATGGAAAAAGCGGCAAAGTCGGTACAGATACCTTGTGGCATGTT
>JAGHTY010000216.1 GCA_018065125.1 Candidatus Minthousia equi | reverse complement strand
ATGGGAAGAATGCGTCGCTACCTAGGGCCACACCCTTGTTCTGTGCCAGCCAAGCCTTCTTCTCTTCGCGGGTAAGCACTTCTGGCTTCTCGGTAAAGAACTGCTGCCATACGCCATCTGCCAGAACATCATCGTAATCCTCGCTGATGTAGATGTCGATGGTGTTGTCGCGATCGGCACGACGAATCTTCTCAACGAAAGGAAGGTTCATTACCTTTGGATGCTGACGTAACCACCAGATGTCTGCCTTGTTTCCTGCCAATCGGGTGCAATGTATACGGCTCTGCTGACCGGCACCAATACCAATTGCCTGTCCGTCCTTAACATAGCAAACAGAGTTACTCTGGGTGTATTTCAGGGTGATAAGGGCAATCATCAGGTCGCGCTTTGCCTCTTCGGTAAAGGTCTTGTTCTGGGTTGGCATGTTTTCAAACAAGGCAGGATCGGACAAGTCTACCTCGTTGCGTCCTTGTTCAAATGTTACGCCAAATACCTGCTTGCATTCTACAGGTGCTGGCTTGTATGCTGGGTCGATCTTGATTACGTTATAGGTTCCCTTGCGCTTGTTCTTCAAAACCTCAAGTGCTTCGGGGGTGTAATCTGGGGCAATGACGCCATCGCTCACTTCGCGATTGATTAGGCGTGCGGTTGCCTCGTCGCAGGTATCGCTCAGGGCAATGAAATCTCCGTACGATGACATACGGTCAGCACCGCGTGCGCGGGCATATGCACAAGCAATAGGTGTAAGAGGCAGAGGTGCATCTGCTACCCAGTAAATCTGCTTTAGGGTGTCGCTAAGTGGCAATCCAACGGCAGCACCAGCAGGAGATACGTGCTTGAACGAAGCGGCAGCAGGAAGACCAGTGGCAGCCTTCAGCTCCTTAACCAGCTGCCAGCTGTTTAGGGCATCCAGCAGGTTGATGTAGCCAGGACGGCCATTCAAAACTTCGAAAGGCAGTTCGCCTTCGGTCATAAATACGCGTGATGGTTTCTGGTTGGGATTACAACCGTACTTCAGTGCTAATTCTTTCATTATAATTCTTTTTGTTAAGTGGACCTGGAGGGAGTCGAACCCTCGTCCAAACAAGGAAAAAATATGCTTTCTACATGCTTATCCCTGCCTGAGATTTTCGTGCATTGGCAAGACCAGGGCCACCAACCAATGCCTTATCCTCTAAAGTTTCATCCAGGTATCAAGGCGTGCCAGGACTATCCCCGATTTTGCTGTGCCACTGGGTCAGAGCGCTTCGGAGCAACAGCCTCTGAGTGACATCCCGTTTCAGCACCTTGTGCCGAAATAAAGGTAATCTACTATACTTCGATTACGCAGCGAGAGCGTAGTTGTTTTCGCCAGATAAATCTTTGGTAACTGAGATTGTAAGAGGTAATCACCGACCCTCTGCATGCTTACATACCCTTTCATCTCGCTGTCAAATCCAGTCAAGCCCAAATGTATGTGGGTGCAAAGATACTATTTTTTTTAAAGGTTTAAAAGTTTAAAGGTTTAAAAGTTTAAAGGTTTAAAGGTTTAAAAGTTTATAAGTCTTTACTTTCTCGCGACAAAAGAAAAAGGAGAGGGGTTACCTCTCCTTTTAAACTCTTAAACCATTAAACTCTTAAACCCTTATTTTGCATAACTTACAGAACGAGTTTCTCGGATAACCGTGATCTTTACCTGGCCAGGGTAGGTCATTTCGTTCTGAATCTTCTGGGCAATTTCGCCACTCAGCTTTTCTGTTTGTGCATCGTCAATCTTGTCGGCACCTACAATTACGCGCAACTCGCGACCTGCCTGGATGGCGTATGTCTTGGTAACACCTGGATAGCTCATGGCAATCTTTTCAAGGTCGTTCAAACGCTTGATGTAGGCTTCTACAATCTCACGGCGTGCACCAGGACGTGCACCACTGATAGCATCGCAAACCTGTACAATAGGAGCAAGCAGGGTGTTCATCTCCATTTCATCGTGGTGAGCACCAATGGCATTGCAGATATCTGGCTTTTCCTTGAACTTTTCGGCCAACTTGGCACCATAGATTGCGTGTGGCATTTCTGGTTCCTCATCGGGCACCTTGCCAATATCATGCAGCAAACCTGCACGTTTTGCCTTCTTTGGGTTCAATCCTAGCTCGCTGGCCATAACAGCACAAAGGTTTGCTGTTTCGCGGGCATGCTGCAATAGGTTCTGGCCGTATGAAGAACGATACTTCATCTTACCGATGATACGTATCAATTCTGGATGCAAGCCATGAATACCTAAGTCGATGGTTGTGCGCTTACCGGTTTCGATAACTTCATCTTCAACCTGTTTTGTTACCTTGGCAACAACTTCTTCAATACGGGCAGGGTGAATACGTCCATCGGTAACCAACTGGTGCAGAGCCAGACGGCAGATTTCACGACGAACTGGGTCGAATGCCGAGATTACGATAGCTTCAGGGGTGTCATCTACTACAATTTCTACACCGGTTGCAGCTTCAAGGGCACGGATGTTTCGACCTTCACGACCGATGATGCGACCTTTTACTTCGTCGTTCTCAATATGGAAAACGGTTACGCTGTTTTCTATGGCAGTTTCGGTAGCAACACGCTGAATGCTTTGGATTACAATGCGCTTTGCCTCTTTGGTGGCAGTCATCTTGGCATCTTCCATGATGTCGTTGATGTAGCTGGCTGCTTGTGTCTTGGCTTCATCTTTCAATGATTCAACCAAGCGCTCCTTTGCCTCTTCTGCACTTAAACCACTGATTGCCTCAAGTTTTGTCTGCTCTTCACGCTGCAAGCGCTCCAGCTCTTCCTTCTGCTGGATGATGGCGTTCTGCTGATTTTCAAGGTTTGCCTTGAAGTTGTCAACATCCTTGTTCTTGCGGTTCAAATCCTCAGCGCGCTGATTTAAGCTGATTTCGCGCTGCTTTAACTTGTTCTCTGCCTGCTGAATACGCTGGTTTCGCTGTGAAACCTCCTTCTCCAGCTCTGCCTTCTTGTTCAGGAACTTCTCCTTAACCTCCAGCAGTTTCTTTTCCTTAATAACCTTAGCCTCTTCTTCTGCTTGCGAAACTATCTGATTGTATTTCCCTTTGGCAATATATCGGAAAATAGCAAAACCGATGAGTCCTCCAATCAGAAGAGCGGCAATAGCTATAATAATTTCTACCATTTTTAATTAGTTTTATAAATGAATATTTGCGCACTCCTGCGCCTACATAAATGTTTTTTTACTTTAAAAGATTGACAATCTCCTTATCCAGCATTTCAAGTCGTTCGAAAATGGGCTCTACTTCCTGCTGGTTTTCTTTCTTTACCAGATTCAAGGCAAAGTTCAGAGCCGTCATTTTCACCTGCTTGTCGGCAATGCGTTCGCCATATTTTCCTCTAAGCAGGTTGATTTGCTTGTCGATCATCTCGGCAGCCTTGCGATAGAAAATTTCTTCGCTTCTGCGGATCGTAAGCGGAAACATGTCGCCTGCAACCCTGAGTGTTATCACGAATTTATCGTCGTCCATAGGTCAATTGCATCAAATTAAGGGTTAAACTTTCAGTAAAGCGATGCATTTGTCCACATCACGCACCAATTTGGATAGCCTTTGCTTAGCGCTTTTCATTTCGTTATCGCTAATCTGCAGCATTCTGGCCATTTTAAGATTGTCGTAGTTCTGCTTCAGTTCTGCGTTCTTCTGGGTAAGCTCCTTGATGTCTTTTTCTTTTTCATCAATCATGGCATAGAGTTCCTCGTTCTCTTGTTTCAGGAGGGTATATTTCTCTATTAACAGGCGAACGTGTGCTTCAAATTGCCCCAGTCGTTTACTTTCTTCTTCAGTCATAACTACGGTTCTCTATTTGTTTATTTTGCGTCCTGGTCCTTTGGCTTTGGTTCTTTCTTTGCCAAAATCACGATGTTATACACGTATTCTGTCATCCAGTCGTTAGTATAACCCAGGTAAGCTTGGTACTTTCTAACATTGTTGCAAGCTTTGTTTACACCCTCGTCCTTCCAGTTGCTACGAGTCATAATCTCGTTTACTGTTTTCTGAGTCATGGTGTACAATGCTTTCTTGAACATGCTTGGTGTACGGAACTTCCACTTCATCAGATTACCCATCAGCATCATTAATTCCTGGCTAAATCCCTGGAAAACAATCAGGTAATTGCGAATGTCGTTCTGTGTTCTGCAGTTCTTCTTGATACTGGCGTCAATCTCTTTGAAGAAATTGTCTTTCATGCCATAGATGTCTTGCAGCATCTTCTTGCATCGGTTCTTTTCGCCCACGCCTAACTTGTTGTTGACGGTAGGGATGTGAAGTGTTTGCTTGAAAACACGCAAATCAGGAAGCATGGCCAGGTTATTGATGCCCAGGTTAGAGGCCATGATGCACTGATAGTACACCCTGATTAGGCTCATGAAATCCTCAATGCCGCCCACTCTGCCTACAGGTTCATCTTTT
>JAGHTY010000003.1 GCA_018065125.1 Candidatus Minthousia equi | reverse complement strand
ACGATACAGGTAAGGACTGATAAGCCTCATTTTATGCATATCGTATCTAACCTGCTACAGCTTTCTTTAAAGTATGCCGTGCCATCGCGCGAAACAATCATTCAGCTGGGTGCCTATTATGATATGGGGAAGGACCTGTGCGTGGTGTATGTGAAAGACAACAATGATGGCATTCCAGAAAACAGGCAAAAGGATATATTTATCAACAATAATATTGCCGAAGCCATCTCTACATCAGATATCGATACAGAATCCGACTTGGCTCTTAACCAACTGATTGCTAAGAGAATGGATGGTTATATCAGTGTAAATTCACAGTACGGAAAAGGTACTTCTGTATATTTTTATCAACCTTGTGACTTGTATCAGCATGAAGAAGAGATGTAGTTTTTTGACAATGCTAGTGCTGGCATGTACATTGCTTCTTTCTTCGTGTGGAAGTGATGTACCAAAGAAGAAGGTGGCAGTTATCATGCCTCGTTCTGTAGCAGATGACGTAGTATCTGTTGAGGATCTTCAGGATAGATTGGGAAACTATGGCGTGGATTGTGAACTGATGGTTCATTTTCAGAACCTGCGTGAGGAGTATGTTGCCTCCATGCAGAAAGAACTGAATAGTTTTATCAAGGATACACTTAGTAGGTGGAACCCAGATGTAGTGATGGTAAAAGGCACAAGGTCGTTACAGCACATATTGCCTTATTGCCAAAACGAACTGAAAGACGTGGAGGTGGTGTACTGCTCTGTTTCATCAGAAATGCGTGATGTGTTGCCTGCATACGAGAATGTACGAGGATTTATTGAGAATGCCAATCAACTGGTTCCTGTGCATTTGGCAGAGTCGCTGACTCAGACCACTCGTATGCACATTGACTACCAGAACGATTCGATTGACAGAACTCTCTACAAGGATGCACTCGACAATTTTGAACTGGTAAGATTTCCATACATAACTTATAATACAGAAGGTGAGGCAGCAGTAAAAGATACCCTACGCAATGACGTGCATGTTTGTTTCTATCCATTTACAAAAGTAGATGAACAGACAAAGAGCACTTATCTTGAGTCGATCAAGGATATGAATCATGCCTTGCTGATAGATCGCCTGGGGCAGAATGAGGTGTTCAATGTGGTAAAGAACTATCCTGGTCCGGTTTACACCCTGATGTCGGATGCTTTCTATGCAGTTCCTGAAATACTGGGAGGTTATATCTGCGACCGTAACACCATGCTTGATGAATGGACACATCTGGCAGCTGCTGTATTAAAAGGTGGTGCAATTCCAAGTGTACAGTCGCAGGAACACACATGCAGCTATGTGTTTCATTATGACCAGTTGTCACGTTTTGGCTTGAAGAAGGAAGATTTGCCTCAGAATAGTGTGATAGAAGGACTTCCTGCCAGTGACTTTTATCATAATGCACTGATAATTGGTATTCTGGTTATGCTGCTGGTTATGCTTTTGCTGGCAGTTAGTGCTGCCAGAAGAATCCGTAAGCACAAGGCTTATATGCAGAAAAAGACCACAAAATACAACCAGCGTCAGGATTTGATGAAGCAGCTGGGAAACCGCTATAATGTTTTCTTTACCATCAAGGACAAAAATGTGTATGTGGATGACCACTATCTGCAATTGATGGGCAGAAAGGGTAAATTCATAGAACTGAAAGAGATAGAACAGTATATTCATCCAGAAGACAAGGAGAAATACAAGGACTTGATTCGCAAGGTTTCAAAAGAGAGATTCAGTGAATTGAAATTCCAGGCTAGCTTTGATGGGAAAGTTTATCTGCACTATGTTATGCGATGTGGTATTATGCGCGATAGCAATAAACATAGGGTAGTGGCAGGTTTGCTGCAGAATGTGGAAAGTGAGTTCCGACATAGGGAAGCGCTTAGACGTTCAACCGAACTGGTAAGAGAATCCTTGGGAAAGACATCTTTCTATGATAGTATTACCCACGAAATTAGAACACCTATTAATTCAATTCTAGGTTTCACGGATTTGCTGGCATCAGAGGAGGCACAATATCTTTCGGATGCAGATATACAGTCGTTTGCCATGCAGATTAGAAACAATAATATGTCATTGATGACCATCATTGATGATATTCTGGAGATGTCTCAGCTGGATTCTGGTAAGAGTACATTCAGGATGATTCGCACAGATTTGAATGCGGAAGTGCGTGATGCCATAGAGAGTGGACGCTCATATATCCGTGAAGGTTTGGAATACTCCTGCGAAACTCCTTCTTATCCTTTGTATGTGGATATTGACAAGGATAAACTGGCAACCGTTATCAGAAAACTTGTGGCAAACTCAAGCAAGTTTACAGAATCTGGTTACATCAAGATTATTACCAAGCGAAACAAGGATGGATTTGCCTGCATGATTGTGGAAGACACAGGTTGTGGTATTCCAAAAGACAAACTGCAGATGATTACACACCGTTTCTACAAGGGTGATACCTTGAAACCTGGAACGGGATTGGGATTGTCAATATGTCTTGCTATCCTTGAACGCTTCAAGGCAGTTATGACTGTTGAGAGTGAGGAGGGAAAAGGAAGTCGCTTCATCGTGACTTTCCCACAACGAAGCGACATCTAATGTATTATCGGTAAGAATTGATTATTCCATCAACTTTCTGTATCTTACGCGCTTAGGCTCTTCATAACCATTCTGCTTGCGCTTGTATTCCTCGTAATCAGAGTAACTTCCTTCGTAGTAAACCACGTTGCTATCTCCTTCAAAACTAAGAATGTGTGTACAGATACGATCCAGGAACCAACGGTCGTGACTGATAACTACTGCACAACCTGCAAAGTTTTCCAAACCTTCTTCAAGTGCACGTAGGGTATTCACGTCAATATCGTTGGTAGGCTCATCCAGCAACAGGACATTTCCTTCTTCCTTCAATGCCATTGCCAGATGCAGGCGGTTACGCTCACCACCAGAAAGCACGCCACATAGTTTTTCCTGGTCGGCACCAGTGAAGTTGAATCTGCTGAGGTATGCGCGTGCGTTAACCTCACGCTTTCCTACCTTGATTAGATCTTGTCCACCACCTATTACCTGGAATACGCTCTTGTCTGGCTGAATATCCTTGTGCTGTTGGTCAACGTATGCCAACTTAACGGTTTCACCAACTTCAAAGTTGCCAGCATCAACAGTTTCCAATCCCATAATTAGGCGGAAGAGGGTAGTCTTACCAGCACCATTAGGACCAATTACACCTACGATACCGTTTGGTGGCAAGGCAAATTCTAGGTTGTCGAACAGCAGTTTTTCGCCAAATGCCTTGCGAACGCCATGTGCTTCGATAACCTTATTACCCAAACGAGGACCGTTAGGAATAAAGATTTCGAGTTTCTCCTCGCGCTCTTTCTGTTCTTCGTTCAGCATCTTATCGTAGCTGTTCAAACGAGCCTTACCCTTTGCCTGACGAGCCTTAGGTGCCATGCGAACCCATTCCAGTTCTCGTTCCAAAGTCTTGCGACGCTTGCTGGCAGTTTTTTCTTCCTGCTCCATGCGCTTGGTTTTCTGATCCAGCCATGAAGAGTAGTTGCCCTTCCAAGGAATACCTTCGCCACGGTCAAGTTCCAGAATCCATCCTGCCACATTATCCAGGAAATAACGGTCGTGGGTAACGGCAATGACAGTTCCCTGATATTGGTTAAGGTGCTGTTCCAGCCAGTCGATGCTCTCTGCATCAAGGTGGTTGGTAGGCTCATCCAGCAACAATACGTCTGGTTGCTGCAACAAAAGGCGGCACAATGCTACACGACGCCGTTCGCCACCACTAAGGTGTGCTACGTTTGCATCTTCGGCAGGGCAGCGCAATGCATCCATTGCTCGCTCTAGCTTGCTGTCGATGTTCCAGGCATCGGTGCTATCAATAATGTCTTGAATCTCAGCCTGTCGCTGCATCAATTGATCCATCTTGTCGGGATCTTCGTAATATTCTGGTAATCCGAATTTGTTGTTAATCTCATCGTATTCTGCCAAGGCATCGTAAACATGCTGCACGCCTTCCATTACGATTTCCTTTACGGTCTTGGTTGGGTCAAGCTGAGGATCCTGCTCCAGGTAGCCTACAGAATAGCCAGGAGAGAATACAACTTCACCTTGGTAACTCTTGTCGATACCAGCAATGATTTTCATCAGTGTTGACTTACCGGCACCGTTCAAACCAATGATACCAATCTTGGCGCCATAGAAAAAACTAAGGTAGATGTTTTTCAGCACCTGCTTTTGATTCTGTGGGATGATCTTGCTAACACCCACCATCGAGAAAATGATTTTCTTGTCGTCTGTTGTTGCCATAAAATTATAGGGATATTTTATTTTGCTTGCAAACTTACGAAAAAAAAGCCTATCTTTGCAGAAAAGTACAAAATAAAAACCATGAAACACTTATTTACATTGCTGCTGGTATTGCTTTGCCCAATTTTCTTGTTTACCAGCTGTTCGTCATCTGAAGAAGAGAAGAAGGATGAACCTATCCGCGTTATTCAAAGTACTACAGCACCTCTTAAATATGGTGCATGCTCTAATCCTTTAGTGAATTTCCAGGTGTTACCCGCTGAAACTATGCAGAATACGGATGTGCAGGTGAAGTTTACAGATCAATCGGGTAATCCATTGTCTTACTTTGAGGTAGGTAATCTGCAGAAAAAGGAAAATGGAGTGTGCATGGCAACCATGGTCTGCAAGACAGATGCACCTGTTAAGGAGAGTGTTTACATCTGTGTTTCTTCTGGTGGAAGAATGGGTGTTTCTGGTGCATTGCCAATGGAATATGTAGATGCTGCACTGGAGTCATTCTCGATTGATGGATTCAAAGCAACCATCTTTGAGACAGACAAAGTGATTTCTATCGTTGTTCCTTATATCATAGACAAGACAAAAGTTAAGCCTACGTTCAAGGTTAACTCAGGACGCTTGTTGGCAGGAAGTAAGGAGTTGATTAGTGGCAAATCGGAAATCGACTTGTCGGGCGATGCTACATTGACACTTGAAAGTGGTTCGATAAAGAAAACCTACAAGGTAGAGTTGGATAATTCAGGTCTTCCGGTTGTGAATATATCTACCCCAAACAACAAAGCCATTACCAGCAAGGACATATGGATGGAAGGTGCCAGCATGACGATTCATCTGCCAGATGGAACCTTGGATTATGAAGGAAGCATGTCTATCCGTGGTCGTGGAAACTCTACCTGGGGTTATCCAAAGAAGCCATATGCATTTAAGCTGGATGAGAAATCAGAGATTTTGGGCATGCCAAAACACAAGCGCTGGGTGTTGCTGGCACAATGGAAAGACCGCACGCTGATGCGTAATGATGCTGCTTTCTGGCTGTCAAAGCAAACAGATTTGGATTATACCGTTCGTGGTCAGTTTGTAGAGGTAATTCTCAATGGCAAGTTCTTGGGTAATTATTATCTGTGTGAGCAAATCAAGATTGACAAGAATCGTGTGAATGTGAAGGAAATGAACGAAATGGAAACAGATCCTTCAAAAATCACAGGTGGATACTTGATGGAATTGGATACTTATTTTGATGAACCACGCCAGTTTAAATCTGCACGTTTTAATCTTCCATGGATGTTCAAGGAACCAGACGAGGAAGGCTTGTCGGATGCCGCATTCAATTATTTCAAGGGTTATGTGAATGGGTTAGAGGACATCCTGAAGGATGAAACCCGTCTGAAGAATCATGAGTATGAGGAACTGTTCGATGTAGATTCCTCAATCGACTGGTTCTTTGTTCACGAATTGGCAACCAATACAGAACCTCACAGCTGGTGGCCATACGAAGGTCCTCACAGCTGCTACATGCACAAGGATAGGGGAGGAAAACTGATTTCTGGTCCTGTGTGGGATTTTGACTATCATGGATTCTGCCCAGATTATGCCAAGACATGGGTTTGTCGAGATGCCCTTTATTACAAAGCATTGGTAAAGGATGAAAAATACCGCAACCGTATGCTTGAGAGATGGGCAATGCTGAAAGACAAGTTTGCCAAGTTGCCAGACTACATTGACGAAATGGTAGACAAGATAAGCTTATCTGAGAAATATAATCAGGATATGTGGCCTATCAACAACAATGAAAACGGAGATGAAAAGATGTCTTTCAAGGAAGCAATAGACAGAATGAAAAAAGCATTCAAGACAAAACTGGATTGGATGGATGCCAACTTGAAGAATCTGAAATAAAACGCGTATACTTTTGCCTAAGGGTCTATAAATCCTTTCTCGAAGGATAATAAATGTTAGGTGCTGGTCATAATAAATGATCAGCACCTAACATAATAAACAACAAGAATGCTTCGATATTGCTGTGGCTTGGTACCTATTTCACAATAGGCAGTATCACTCTTGAAGCAGCATCTGCCTGGTGATAAATGCTAATGGTTTCATTCTTTAAATCAGAAACCTTGCAATGGTAGGTATCAATAAACTGTTGTGGGTTACGATCAATGAGAGGGAACCATGTGCTATGAATCTGCACCATGATTCTGTGTCCTGGCATGAAGGTATGCGCTACATCATACAACCTAAAGTTAACAGGAGTAATCTGATTAGGAACAAATGCCTCGGGATTTTCAAAACTGTTGCGGTAACGTCCTCTAAACACTTCACCTCGCACCATTAGTTCATATCCACTCATGGTATAATTGCCTGTAATGTTTGTAATGTCGCGTGTGTATTTGTAGTTTTCAGGATATACATCTATTATCTTTACGATGAAATCGGCATCGGTTCCAGTCATAGAAGTAAACAGTTCTACATCAATAGGACCGCCAAGCTTTACGGGTTCTGTCAGCACATCGCTGTAGAATGAAATGACGTCTGGTCTTGAAGTTGCAAATCGCTGGTCACCGGTCATATACTCTATGATACGTGAGCGTTTAGGCTCACCATAAAAAGGAACAGGCTTTGACAGGTCGCTGTAGTAACTGGTTGCAGAATTCTGCTCTTTTGGAGCGCTAGTGTCAACGGTTCCATCCTTGTGCAAATAGTATGGTGTGTAATCTATATTGCTAACAGGCCACTCTTGCATGGTTTCCCACTTGTTGCTTCCAGAATAGAAAATGCTTACTGGTTTTGGTTTTTCTCCCTTTCCCTCTAGATAATAGCGGAAAAAGGCATACTCCACTTCATCCTGGTAGTATTTGTTGATGTTATTGCCAAAATAGATGTTTCCCAGGTTTTGATAATTGCGGTCGGTCCATCCACCATGATACCAAGGACCAAATGCCAGATACAATTCAGTATTAGGTGATTGCTTCTTGATTGCTTCGTATGTGCCCCAGGCTCCATAGCAGTCTTCTGAGTCGAAAGTTCCACCAACTATCAGCATTGCTGGTTTAAGATTGTAGCATGACTGGCGTGCATCGCGCTCTTGCCAGAAACTATCAAAGTTTGGATGATTGCGGATATCGTTCCACATTTTTACTGTATTACCCACCAAACTATCTGCATTGGCAAATGTTCCTAAACGTAGGTAGTCGGTATATACGTCATGCTTTACAATGTCTGGCGTTACACCTCTTCCCTGGCGTTCGCCCTCTAGGGCAGGGAGGAAGTTTGTTGTCTGCAAGAAAGTGAAAGCACCATTGTGGTGACGATCGTCTCCACGGAACCAGTCGGTTACCGGAGCTTGTGGCGAAACAGCCTTTAGGGCAGGATGGTTTGACGATGCAGTCATGGTAGCATAAAAACCATCGTATGAAATGCCCCAGGTTCCTACTTTCCCATTGTTGTTCTTGACATTTTTAATTAGCCATTCAATGGTGTCGTAGGTGTCGGTTGCTTCATCAATTCCCTTTTTCTTTTTGTTTAATGGACGCACTTGAACAAACTCTCCTTCACTATGATAACGACCTCTTACATCTTGAAATACGAAGATGTAATTGTTGTTATAGAAATTCTGCTTGCTATATAACTGAAAAGAAAATCTTTCTCCGTAGGGACTGCAAGAATAGGGGCTACGGTGCATCAGAATAGGATGCTTTTCAGAATTATCCTTTGGTGTGTAAATGGCAGTGTAAAGTTTTACTCCGTCACGCATGGGGACCATGACTTCTGTCTTTTCATATTTCTCATGCATTTGTGCCTCAATGGCAGTTCTTTGTGTGTTTTGTCCAAATGCTAAGGTTCCGAAAGAAAAGACTGAAAATAAAAAAATGATTGCTGTTCTTTTCATTATTCTATTGTGTTGCTTACATGAAAAATCTCCGTTCAAATCCGCAAATATTGGGTGAACGGAGATTTAATTTGTTCTTAGTTAGACTGTGTTAATCTGCTTTTTCCAAATTCTTCAGGAAGTCGTCAAATTCGTCATGCTCTTCTGGTGCCTTGACTGCAGTAACAGAAAGTGCGTTTGATTTAAACTTTTTACCATTGATGACGAATCGTGCAGCAGGGATGCTAATTGTTCCTGGAGTCTGAGCTGCCAATACGTAGATTACGGTTAGATATTTCTCATCTCCGTTTGCATGCTTCTCTGTCACAGGACGAATCAATGGACCACCTACAATTTTCAGTTTCTTCTTGTCAAATCCAGGTACTACCTCTTGAGGTGCTGCACCCTTCACGACATAAGTCAGTTTAAACTGAATGCCAACAGTAACAGTGTCCTTGTCTACAGAACCCTGAATTTCCTGTGCCATAGCAGGTGCCATGCAGCACAACAGGGTTAGTAAAATCAAAAATCTTCTCATTTTATTTGATGTTTAGTCTAATATCACAACACAAAAGTACGATATTCTATTTTGCTTTGCAAATTTTCAGATGATAATTTATTCTGATATTGATTTTTTTCCTACCTTTGCGCTGGATAAATGTTTACACTTTTTATAATATGCTACGAAAAATTAGAATCCTTTTGGCATTTGTCTTTTTCATTGCCATTACAATGCTGTTCCTGGATTTTACAGGTACAACCCATCAATGGTTTGGGTGGATGCCAAAAATCCAGTTTTTACCAGCAGTGCTATCGCTTAATGTGATTATTATTGCACTATTGGTTGTGTTAACTTTATTGTTAGGACGTGTTTATTGTTCTGTTATTTGCCCTATGGGTGTATTTCAGGATGTTATTGCATGGATCTCAAGAAAGTTTAAGAAAAAAAATCCTTACAGCTATTCAAAGCCAAAGAATTGGTTGCGTTATCCAGTACTGGTTCTGTTCATCATTGCTCTTGTTGCAGGTGTTGGATCATTGGTAGCTTTACTTGCTCCATATAGTAGTTATGGTCGCATTGCAAGCAACTTGTTGCAACCTATCTATGTGTTTGCTAATAATTTAATTGCTTCGGTTGCAGAAAAGCAAGAGGTGTTTGACTTTTATCAGGTTGATATATGGGTACGTGCAATGCCAGTCTTAATCATTGCAGCAGTAACATTTGTCATTGTTTTCATTCTTGCATGGATTGGTGGCCGCACTTACTGCAACACCATCTGCCCTGTAGGTACTGTATTAGGATTCCTTGCTCGTTTCTCTTGGCTGAAACCAGTAATTGATGAGGATAAGTGTAACAAATGTGGTTTGTGCTCAAGAAACTGTAAAGCGGCAGCGATTAACTCAAAGGAACAGAAGATTGATTATAGCCGTTGCGTAACCTGTATGAACTGCATCGGAAAGTGCAAGCAACATGCTATTTCATATTGTCACCCAACTAGCAAGAAGGCAGAAACTCCTGCAGGTCCTGTAGATGAAAGCCGTCGTGCAATGTTGGTTTCTACTGGTATCCTTGCTGCAACTGCAGTGGTAAAGGCACAGGAGAAGACTGTAGACGGTGGTTTGGCAGTTATTGAAGACAAGCAGATTCCAGAACGCCAGACTCCACTGACTCCTGCAGGTTCGTTGAGTGCCAAGAATCTGGCAAGTCATTGTACTGGATGTCAGTTATGTGTGGCTGCTTGCCCTAATGGTGTTTTGCGTCCTTCTACAGGTTTGATGGATATGATGCAGCCAACAATGAGTTATGAACGTGGCTATTGTCGCCCAGAATGTACCCGTTGTTCTGATGTGTGTCCTGCAGGAGCTATTCGCCCAATCACTCGTGAAGAGAAGTCTTCAACCCAGATTGGCCATGCTGTATGGATTAAAAAGAATTGCGTTGTATTTACAGATAATGTTTCTTGCGGCAATTGTGCTCGTCATTGTCCTTCTGGTGCTATCCAGATGGTTCCTTCAGATCCTAATGATGAGGCTTCTCCAAAGATTCCAGCAATTGATGTTGAACGCTGTATCGGTTGTGGCGCATGTGAAAACCTTTGTCCTTCACGTCCATTCAGCGCTATCTATGTAGAGGGCCATGAAGTTCATAAAACTATTTAATTGATTACGTCTATGAAAGAATTTGATGATAAGAATAGGGTAGCCAGAAGAACCTTCCTGAAAACATTAGGTGCTGGTGCATTGGCTTCTACCGCTGCATTGGTAGGCTGTACAAAACCCAATAAGGTTGATGAGGAATATGATGATGCAAAGGCATATACCAATAAAGTGCCAGAGGGTTCAAAGATGACCTATCGTACCAATCCTCATACCGGGGATAAAGTATCTATTCTGGGTTATGGAATGATGCGTTTGCCAAACAAGCCAAAAGAAACTCCAGATAGTCCTGAAGAAATTGATCAGGAACAGGTTAACCGCTTGGTTGACTTTGCTCTTGAGCATGGTGTGAACTATTTCGATACATCTCCTGCATACTGCCGTGGTGGTTCAGAGGCAGCAACAGGTATTGCATTGGCACGTCATAACAGAAAGGATTTCTTCATTGCTACAAAATTGTCAAACTTTGCAGAGCAGCAATGGAGTTTCGAAGAGTCTGTGAAGATGTATCACAACTCAATGAAATATCTGCAGACAGATTATATTGACTATTTGCTCTTGCATGCTGTTGGAGGTAGTTCTTCTGCAGGTGACGGAATGGCAACCTTGCGTGCCCGTTATATTGACAATGGAGTTCTTGATTTCTTGTTGAAAGAGCGTGAGGCAGGAAGAATCCGTAATTTGGGTTTCTCTTATCATGGTGATATAGAAGTATTCAACTATCTGTTGTCTCAAAACGACAAATATCATTGGGATTTTGTGCAGATCCAGATGAATTATGTAGACTGGACACACTCTAAGGATATCAATCCACGTAATACCAATGGTGATTATCTATATGGAGAGTTGCAGAAGTTGGGTATTCCTGGCGTTATTATGGAACCATTATTGGGTGGTCGTTTGTCTCATGTTCCAAACCATGTGGTTGCAAAGCTGAAACAGCGCGATCCAGAAGCATCAGTAGCAAGTTGGGCTTTCCGTTTTGCTGGTAGTCCAGAAGGCATCCTTACCGTATTGAGTGGTATGACCTATATGGAACACCTGCAGGATAATCTGAGAAGCTATTGTCCATTGAAGCCATTGAATGATGAAGAGAAGGAGTTCCTGGATGATGTTGCTGGCTTGATTGCAAAGTATCAGACTATTCAGTGCAACGATTGTAAATACTGTATGCCATGTCCTTATGGCTTGGATATTCCTGCAATCTTTGTACACTATAACAAGTGTATCAACGAAGACAATATGCCTCATAGCCTGCAGGACTCTAATTACGAACGTGATCGCAAGATTTTCTTGGTGGGATATGACCGTAGTGTGCCTAAATTGCGTCAGGCATCTCATTGCATTGGATGTAACCAATGTGTGTCACACTGCCCACAGAATATTCGTATTCCACAAGAACTTCGCAGAATCGACGAGTTTGTTGAAAAACTGAAACAGAATACGTTATAGTTCTAAGCAAGCGTAGAAGCAATCAGAGAATGTAGCCTTAAGGTGCTGTTCGGTAGAGAAAATACCAAATAAACTACTCCCCGAACCACTCATGGCAGCATAGATTGCTCCACATTCATAAAGTTTTTCCTTTAGTTCTGCCAAACGTGGGAACTGAGGAAAAACACTATCTTCAAAATCATTCAGCATCCATTTTCTCCATTCAGAAACCGGAAGCTGAATGATTTCTTTTAGATTCTTTTCGGGATGTTTAGGAGTAATCATAGAATAAGCCTTCGCTGTTGAAATGAAGATATCAGGTTTGATCACAACCAACCAGTATCCTTTTAAGGACAAGTCAATAGGAGTGAAAATATTACCTATACCTTCTGCATAAACAGGCTTATTTTCTATGAAGATAGCACAGTCTGCACCAAGGCGTGCTGCATATTCTTCAAGTTTAGCATTGCCGATTCCTAGTTTGAATTCATCATTCAGGGCTCTAAGCATAAAACCAGCATCAGCAGAACCTCCACCCATTCCCGCACCCGAAGGGATCATTTTGTTTAGTTCAATCTTAACGCTAGGGATGGTGTAACCTTCTTTTTGTAGCAGTCTTAATGCTTTTATAACCAGATTGTGTTCTGCATCTCCTTCAATCTCATTTCCTGGCATCAAAAGCTCGTATGGTTCGGTATTGTTTGATGCTGTAACGGTAAGTTCATCGAACAAAGGGATGGGATAGAAAACAGTTTCAAGGTTGTGATATCCGTCGGGCCTACGCTCTACAACGTTCAAGCCCAGGTTTATTTTAGCGTTTGGTTTTAAATACATGGTTTCTTTGTTTTTGTTGCAAAAATAAGTTGTTTCGGCAAAACCTACAAATTTCAACACTGATTGTTGAAAACTTGTTGGAAAAAAGCAGATTCATAATTTCGGTTTTAGGTTGGTTTGCGTTATCTTTGCAACAAAATAGAAAAACACCATGGCAGAATCAAATTACAATAGGCGAGGAACTCGTCGAAGAACACAATCAGAAGCTCCTGTTACTAACGAGTATGGTCATCTGCAGCCTCAGGCATTAGATTGCGAATCGGCTTTGTTAGGTGCATTGATGGTTGAACGCGATGCAATTACCCAGATTGGCGATATGCTAAAGCCAGAGTCTTTCTATGATCATCGTCATCAGCTTATTTTCCAGGCAATCATGACCTTGAATATGAAACAGCAACCTGTAGATTCAATTACGGTTGTTGAACAGTTAAAGTCAACTGGAAATCTTGAAGATGCCGGCAGTATGTTCTATATTGCAGAGTTAACAGAGAAGATGGTTAGTTCTGCACATGCAGAGTATTATGCAAAGATTATTGCACAGAAGTACTTGGCTCGTCAGTTAATCAGTTTTACAAGCAGTATTCAGGGCATGGCTTTTGATGAGACTGTTGACGTAGATGATTTGATGCAGGAAGCTGAAGGAAAGCTGTTCGAAATTTCACAGAATAACCTTACCAAGGATTATGTCCAGATAAATTCGGTAATTGATGATGCCTACGAGCAGATAAAGAAAGCCGCAGCTCAAACTGATGGTATGAGTGGATTAGCATCAGGATTTACCGATTTGGATGCTAAGACCAACGGATGGCAGAATTCAGACTTGGTTATCATTGCTGCTCGTCCTGCGATGGGTAAAACTGCATTTGTGTTGTCTATGGCAAAGAACATGGCTGTTGATATGCATATACCTGTTGCTGTGTTCTCTCTTGAAATGAGTAATCTGCAGTTGGTGAACCGTTTGCTGTCTAATGTCTGTGAGATTGAATCGAGCAAGATCAAGAGTGGTCAGCTTGAATCACACGAATGGGCTCAGCTGGATAGTCGTGTAACCCGTTTGTATGATGCTCCTTTGTATGTTGATGATACAGCATCTTTGTCGGTATTTGAATTAAGAACAAAGGCACGTAGATTGGTTCGTGAGCATGGTGTTAAGATTATCATCATTGACTACCTTCAGTTGATGAATGCAAGTGGCATGAGTTTTGGTAGCCGTCAGGAAGAGGTTTCTACTATCTCTCGTTCGTTGAAAGGCTTGGCAAAGGAGTTGAATATTCCTATCATCGCACTGAGTCAGTTAAATCGTGGTGTAGAGAACCGTGAAGGAAACGAAGGAAAGAAACCTCAGCTGAGCGACTTGCGTGAATCTGGTGCCATTGAGCAGGATGCCGATATGGTATGTTTCATCCATCGTCCTGAGTATTATAAGATCTATCAGGATGAGAATGGACGAGATCTTCATGGTATGGCAGAGATCATCATTGCAAAGCATCGTAATGGTGCTGTTGGTGAGATACTTCTGAAGTTCAAGGGCGAATATACCCGATTCATGAACCCTCAGGATGAAAGTGTTGTTCCAATGGGTGATGAACCAATGATTCGCAAGAGTAGAATGAACAGCAACTCGAATATTCAAGGTATTCCTTTGCCATCGGATGTGCCACCTGTTGATGATCCATTTGGTGGTTTTGGTAGTGGCAGTGGTGTGCCATTCTAAAAAAACTTCAGTTTTATACCTTATATATGCAAAAATCTTTGTAATTTTGCGGGAATTTTTGTGATTGATACGTAAAAATCAGATTGATATGAATATATCTTATAAGTGGCTTAAAGAGTACGTTGATTTTGATATGACTCCTGAAGAGGTTGCAGCTGCGCTTACTTCAGAAGGTTTGGAAGTTGATGGTGTTGAGGAAGTTCAGTCTATTAAGGGTGGACTTGAAGGCATTGTAATTGGTGAAGTTCTTACTTGTGAACCTCATCCAAATTCAGACCACATGCATGTAACTACCGTTAATTTGGGTGCTGGTGAACCAACCCAGATTGTTTGTGGCGCTCCTAATGTGGCAGCAGGCCAGAAGGTGGTTGTTGCTACTCTTGGAACTAAACTGTATGATGGTGACGAGTGCTTTACCATTAAGAAGTCAAAACTACGTGGCGTTGAGTCTTGCGGTATGATTTGTGCCGAGGATGAGATTGGCATAGGAACCGATCATGCCGGTATCATTGTTCTTCCTGCAGATGCTGTTCCAGGTACTCCTGCTGCAGAATATTATCATTTGGAAAGTGATTTCGTAATCGAAGTAGATATTACCCCAAACCGCAGTGATGCTTGCAGTCACTATGGCGTGGCTCGTGACTTGTATGCATGGTTGTTGCAGAACGGCAAGAAAACTGCATTGCGTCGTCCATCAGATGAGGCTTTTGCTGTAGATAATCACGATCTGGATATTGATGTAGTGATTGAGAATACAGAGGCATGTCCACGTTATACTGCAGTTACCGTAAAGGGTGTTACCGTAAAGGAAAGTCCAGAATGGTTGCAGAATAAGTTGCGTACCATTGGTCTTCGTCCTATCAACAACATCGTGGATATTACAAACTATATCATGATGGCTTATGGCCAGCCATTGCACTGCTTCGATGCCGATATGATCAAGGGCAAGAAGATTGTTGTCAAGGCTATGCCTGAGGGAACTCCATTCATAACTTTAGATGGCGTTGAGCATAAGTTAAGTGATCGTGACCTCGCAATTTGCAACGCAGAAGAGCCTATGTGTATTGCTGGCGTATTTGGTGGAAAGGGTAGTGGAACCTATGAAACAACTAAGGATGTTTTGCTGGAGTCTGCTTACTTTAATCCAACTTGGATTCGCAAGAGTGCACGTCGTCATGGTCTTAGCACTGATGCATCTTTCCGTTTTGAGCGTGGAATCGATCCAAATGGTCAGATTTATGCTTTGAAGCAGGCAGCCTTGTTGGTTAAGGAATTGGCTGGTGGAACTATTTCAATGGAGATTAAGGATGTGTATCCTTCTCCAATTAATGATTTCACCGTTCAGCTGGATTACGAATATGTAAACAACCTGATTGGTAAGGTGCTTCCTGCAGAAACCATCAAGAGCATTGTTACTTCACTTGAAATGAAGATTACCCAGGAAACAGAACAGGGCATTACTCTTCAGGTTCCTGCTTATCGTGTAGATGTACAGCGCCCTTGCGATGTAGTAGAAGATATTCTGCGAATCTATGGTTATAATAATGTAGAGATTCCTACTACCTTGAAGTCAAGTCTCAGTGTGAAGAGCGATGTAGACAAGAGCAACAAGATGCAGAATCTGATTGGAGAGCAGTTGGTAGGATGTGGTTTCAATGAAATCCTGAACAACTCTCTAACCAAGGCAGCGTACTATGATAACCTTACTACATATCCATCTGCAAATCTGGTTAGATTAATGAATCCATTGTCTGCAGATTTGAATGTATTGCGTCAGACTTTGCTGTTTGGCGGTTTGGAATCAATAGCTCACAATGCTAATCGTAAGAATGCCGACCTTCGCTTCTTTGAATATGGAAATTGCTATCGTTTCAATGCAGAGCGTAAGTGCCCAGATATCATTTCTGGTGTTTCTAAGAGTACTGAACCAGAAGTAATCAAGCATGTCTTGGATGCTTATTATGAGGACGATCACTTAGGTCTTTGGGTAACCGGTAAGAGCGTTAGCGGAAGCTGGGCACATGCCGATCAGGACAGTTCTATTTATGAGTTGAAGGCTTATCTGCTGAATATCTTCACTCGTTTAGGATTGAATATGGGTGCTACTGTATTTGCTGATTCTAAGAATGATATTTTTGCCAAGGGTGTTGAAATCCAGAACCGTGGCGGAAAGGTATTGGCACAGTATGGTATTGTAAGCAAGAAGATTACAAAGGCATTTGATATTGATAACGAGGTTTACTTTGCTGATATCAATTGGCGTAACCTGATGAAGGCTGTGAAGAACAGTAAGGTTACCTACAAGGAGATTTCTAAGTATCCAGCAGTAAGCCGTGACTTGGCTTTGCTGATTGATAAGAAGGTAGAGTTTGTTGAAATCGAGAAGATTGCCTATAACAGCGAGCGCAAGCTTTTGAAGGAAGTTAAGTTGTTTGACGTTTACGAAGGCAAGAATCTGGAACCAGGAAAGAAGAGCTATGCTGTGAACTTTGTTCTGCAGGATGAGACCAAGACCATGAACGACAAGCAGACTGATGCTATCATGAATAAGATTATTGCCAACTTGCAGAAGCAGTTGGATGCAAAACTAAGATAATAATAATTTAAAACATATAATCCAATGGGAAGAGCATTTGAATATCGTAAAGCTACGAAATTGAAGAGATGGGGCCACATGGCTAAGACATTTACCCGTCTGGGTAAGCAGATTGCTATTGCAGTACAGGCTGGTGGTCCAGAACCAGAAAACAATCCTACCTTACGTTCTGTAATCGCTACTTGTAAGCGTGAGAACATGCCAAAGGACAACATTGAACGCGCTATCAAGAATGCATTGGGTAGGATAAGAGTGCATACAAGGGCGTTACTTATGAAGGCTATGGTCCTCACGGTATTGCAGTTTTTGTAGATACTCTTACAGATAACACCACTCGTACCGTAGCCGACGTACGTTCTGTATTTAATAAGTTCAGCGGAACTCTGGGTACTACCGGTTCTTTGGCTTTCTTGTTTGATCACAAGTGTGTGTTCACTTTCAAGTCAAAGCCTGATATGGATATGGACGAGTTCCTTCTGGAAATGATCGACTACAATGTAGACGAGGACATGGACATTGACGAGGAAGAAGGTACAATCACTATTTATGGTGACCCAAAGAGTTATTCTGCAATCCAGAAGCACTTGGAAGAGCAGGGCTTTGAGGAAATTGGTGGTGACTTTACCTATATTCCAAACGATTTGAAGGACGTTACTGCAGAGCAGCGTGAAACTATTGATAAGATGGTAGAGCGTCTGGAGGAATTTGACGATGTTCAGACCGTTTACACCAACATGAAGCCAGAAGAGTAATCATGAAGTACGTTTATAATACTCAAGGCACTTGCTCTCGTCAGATTTTGCTTGATGTAGAGGATGGCATTGTGAAGGAAGTTCAGTTTGCCGGCGGCTGTCACGGAAATTTACAAGGCATAGGTCGTTTGGTAAGTGGAATGAAAGTAGAAGATGTCATTAATCGCCTAGAGGGTGTTAATTGCAATGGAAAGGGTACAAGTTGCCCTGACCAATTGGCAAAGGCACTACGCAGTATTCCAACCGAATAAAAAAGCATTTATAATAAAATAAGGTGTGTTTCAAGAGAGACACACCTTATTTTTATTTATAGTCTTTTGACTCAAACTTAATGTCAAGTAAAACATCTTTTGTTTTGCGAGACTTATAAATGTACCTAAAGGTAACATCGTGTTCCTTGTATTGGCGGGTACTTATGTCATTTATCAAAGTCTGCTTCAGGTCAATCTTATAATCCGCTTTCTTTTCTTCGGTAAACAACTCGGGATTATCAAGGTTGCCCAGAGCACTGTAATAATACAGCAGACAATTGTTTTTAGGATTATAAATCATACTATCTATCGCCAAAGTTGGGGTAATGTTATATGGACAACGCGTTTCTGTATAGACTTGCGCATCTTCAACACATTTCTCCTCCCATGATTTCTGACAAGAAGAAAATAGGGTCAGTATAAGTGTACCTAATAGAATTGTTTTTTTCATGACATATCTTTATTCCATTGCGAAATTACGATAAAAATATCCAAATACCTTGAAATTAGACCAATAAATGGCTTTTTATGTAAAAAAACCGCACATTATTATGTTATATAACCTTTTATTTGTACCTTTGCACCAAATAAAAGGTTATCTTATATAGGGATAAAGATTGTTTAATTAAAAAGTAGTGTTATGTTAGAAGTAAAAGCAGGAGAGATTGCTGGTGCTATTTGGACCGCATTGAATGGAACTGAAGGTTTGTCACAGAAGGCTTTGAAGAAGGCTGCAAAGTTAAAGGCCGACAAGGACTTGTTCTTGGGTTTGGGCTGGTTGCTTCGTGAAGGCAAGATTGATGCTGAAGAAGTTGAAGGCGAACTGTTCCTGAAGCTGAAGTAAGAAAAGATTAATAACAGAGAATATATGCCGATTCCTATTATGGGAGTCGGCATATTTTTTGCATAAATAATTAGGTTATTCTGGTTTTTTTTCTTTACTTTGCACAAGGTAAATACTAATCAATTCTATGAAGACAGATATTGAAATTGCTAGAGAGGCAACATTGCTTCCTATTGAGGAGGTTGCCGCTAAAGTTGGAATTCCAGAAGAGAAACTAGAAAGATATGGAAAGTATATTGCTAAGATTCCATATCAGGAAATTAACGAAGAGCGTGTAAAGAAAAGCAATCTTATTTTGGTTACTGCCATTACGCCTACAAAGGCAGGTATTGGTAAGACAACCGTGAGTATTGGTTTGGCCTTAGGCTTGAGCAAGATTGGCAAGAAAGCAGTTCTTGCATTACGTGAACCAAGTCTTGGTCCTTGCTTTGGCATGAAGGGTGGTGCTGCAGGTGGTGGCTATGCTCAGGTTCTGCCAATGGATAAGATTAACTTGCACTTCACAGGAGACTTCCATGCTATTACATCTGCACACAACATGATTTCTGCTTTGCTGGATAATTATATCTACCAGCATCGTGACGAAGGATTTAGCCTGAAAGAAGTATTGTGGAAGCGCGTTCTTGACGTAAACGACCGTACACTTCGCTATATTGTTACAGGTTTAGGACCTAAAACCAATGGCGTTACTCAGGAAAGTGGTTTTGATATTACTCCTGCATCCGAAATCATGGCAATTGTTTGCTTGTCAAAGGATGAGGATGATTTGCGCCGTCGAATCGAGAATATCCTTCTGGGTATTACTTCTGATGGCAAGCCTTTTACCGTAAAGGATATGGGTGTAGCAGGTGCAATTACGGTTTTGTTGCGTGATGCTATCAATCCAAACCTGGTTCAGACTACAGAAAATACACCTGCGTTTGTTCATGGTGGTCCATTTGCAAATATTGCACATGGCTGTAATACAGTTATTGCTACCAAGATGGCAATGACCTATGGCGACTATGTTATTACCGAGGCAGGTTTCGGTGCAGATTTGGGTGCAGAGAAGTTCTTCGACATTAAGTGCCGCAAGAGTGGCTTGACTCCTAAACTGACTATCATCGTTGCTACAACTCAGGGCTTGAAAATGCACGGTGGTGTTCCTGTAACCGATATTAAGCAACCAAATGCCGAAGGTTTGAAGGAAGGTCTTAAGAATTTGGATAAGCACATTGCCAATATGCAAAGCTTTGGTCAGACCGTTGTGGTTTGCTTTAACCGCTATGCTACCGATATTGATAGTGAATTAGATCTTGTACGCCAGCATTGTGATGAACTAGGCGTAGGTTTTGCTATTAACAATGCATTTACCGAAGGTGGTACTGGTGCTGTAGAATTGGCCGAGCTGGTAGCTAAGACAATTGAGGAGAAACCTTCTGGTGAGTTAACCTTGCAGTATGCAGATGAGGATCCTATCGATGTTAAGGTTAAGAAAGTATGTAACCAGATATATGGTGCAAAGAATGTAATCTTCTTGGGTGCAGCAAAGAAAAAGCTGGAACAGATAAAGGCGCTGGGATTGGAGCACTTGCCAGTTTGTATAGCAAAGACCCAGTATTCATTCAGCGATGATGCAAAGGCTTATGGTGTTCCTACAGGTTTTGATTTTACTGTTCGCGACTTTGTGGTAAATACCGGTTCGGAAATGATCGTAGCTATTGCAGGCGAGATTATGCGAATGCCAGGTTTGCCAAAGAGTCCTCAGGCAGAAAGAATAGATATCGTAAACGGACAAATAGAGGGGCTTTCATAAGCCCCTCTTCTTTTTTATTTTACATCCATTTCCAATTGTCTGTAATCAATAACCTTTCTTATGTCTTCCATGGTTCCGTTAAACGGACCAAAACCTTCTAGCTTTAAGGTCGACATGGCAGCGGCAAAGCATCCTGATTCTCGTATAGATGCCCCCTGAGCACGCATGTATAGGTAACCGGTCATGTATGTGTCGCCACATCCTGTAGCATCAACAACTTCGGTAGGAGGGTAGGCACGTATTTCTATCAGCTTGCCGTTTGAATAGATAAACGAACCAAGACTGCCTTCGGTGATAACAACCTCGTGTACGCCCCATTCTGCCAGTTTCTCTGCAGCTTTACGCACGTCGTTTTCTCCTGTAAGCACATACATCTCGTGTTCGTTGACTTTAAGGATGTCTACATATTTCAGTATCTCACGCTTCCAAGTCCAGTCGGTTGCAACAACATCTTCACCCACAACCTTGCGAAGATATCCCTGAACGTCAAGGCTTACTATACCTTTAGTAGAAAGGTAACGCACAAGTTCAAATGGGAAGTCATCTGCAAGGAGACTACCTAAATGATAGTAGTCGGCTTTGATAGGAATAAACTGGTCAACCTTGAAAGGGTCGGCTTTTGCCAGCACGCGTTGTGTGCGGTTGTCTTGGTTTTCGCCATACTTGTTTTCAAAGTAAACAGTATGCTCGCTTGGGAATACTATTACATCGATGTTTTTCTGGCGCATTTCTTCTACGGCAGAGAGTTCTGATTCTGCCAATGAGGTTACTAACTGAAAATTGGGATCTTTTAGATTGCTCATGCCATGTGCAAAATAATAAGCAGTACCACCATTTAGATATGTAGTGGCAGCTGGAGTTATTATCTTGTCAAGAGTAATATGGCCAATGCAACAAATTTTCTTCATTATATGTTTGCTTTTTACCTTAATTCTTTGCAAAGATAGTTTATTATTATGAAATAACACGTATCTTTGCACATTGTATAGACTAATTGAACATTTAAAAGCAAGAATGGAACAACAATACCCATCGGTTCTTCTGGAAAAAGCAGTAAATGAGTTTGCAAAACTGCCAGGAATAGGCCGCAAGACGGCATTGCGTCTGGTATTGCACTTGCTTAGGCAAGACAAGCAGGCATCACATTTGCTGGCAGAATCTCTGGTTCGTCTGAAGGAAGAGGTGAAGTACTGTAAGGTTTGCCACAATATTTCTGATACAGATATTTGCGGAATATGCGCCAACCCCAAGCGTGATCCATCCTTGGTATGTGTGGTAGAGAACATTCAGGATGTATTGGCGGTAGAGAATACGCAGCAGTTCAATGGACTTTACCATGTGCTAGGAGGTGTTATTTCGCCAATGGATGGTATCGGCCCATCCGATCTGGAAATAGAGAGTTTGGTTAAGCGTGTGGCAGATGGGGGCGTGCGTGAGGTAATCCTTGCCTTAAGCAGCACCATGGAAGGCGACACAACTAATTTCTATATTTACCGAAAGCTACAGGCCAGCGGAGTGAAGCTTAGCGTTATTGCCCGCGGCATTTCTGTTGGTGATGAATTGCAGTATGCCGATGAGGTTACGTTAGGCAGAAGTATTGTGAACCGCACTATTTTTGAAGGAAAATACTAATTTGGGATTAGTGATTAATGATTAACGATTGAGACTGTTGTCCGTTGTCTGTTGTCTGTTGTCACACTAAAATAACATAATATGAAACGTCTTTGGATTGAATATATTGCCGTATGGGTGGCAGCAATAGTGCTGTTTCTTGCATACCAGAATGATTGGTTGCTTTCAGGTGCCTTGGTAAACAATGGCATGGCAACCTATATTGCAAACTATACTACTATTGCCATTACTATTGGTTTTATATACCTAGCGCTAAAGCTGTTTGTTCTAAAGGGAATTGCTGCTCGCATTATGCAGGGAGGTGAACGTTGCTATCTGCGTTGGGCCGAGATCCGTTTATGCATGCTGGCAATAGCGTTGCTGCTTAGTGTTAATGTCTATCAGGCTACACTAGAGAAATCAGGCGCGTTCTGTGCATTGATTACAGCAATTGCCCTTCTGTTTATTGTGCCTTCAAGACAAGACATGATTAACCGAACCACACCACAAAAGGAAGAAGAAAATGTATCTGAAGGGGAGTAACTTATATCTGCGTGCACTTGAACCCGAGGATCTGGACGTGCTTTTCCAGGCAGAAAACGATTCCTCTATCTGGTGGCTGAGTGGGCAATCTGGTCCTTATAGCCGCTTTGCTCTTCGTGAATATATTGCCAATTCTACCAATGACATCTATACAGACAAGCAGCTTCGTCTGGTCATTGCGCAGAACCAGGATGATAGGGTAGTGGGTATTATCGACCTGTTCGACTATTCTCCACGTCATGAACGTGCCGAGCTGGGTGCTTTAGTTTTCCCAGAATATCGTGGGAAAGACTATTTTGCACAGGCCTTGCAGTTGCTGCACAAATTTGCCCGTCAGCATTTGGGTCTTCACCAAATCTATGCTTATGTACCAGTCAATAATCCTGCAAGTCTTCATGTGCTGCATCAAATGGGGTATGTGCATAGCAATGTACTAAAGGACTGGCTGAAGACCAGCGATGGTTATCTTGATGCAGATTTGTTGCAGATACTTTTATAGCTTCTTCTCAAAATGCTGGTAATCCTTAAGACTTCTCCAGCTTCCTCCCCATGTAAATCCATGTTTCTTGAAAAGCTTATAGCATGGGTCTTGTGTCGTTATCTTATATGGGAAGTTTCCCGAACGGTTGGTATATGCCTTGGCATTTGCTGGCTGAATGAGGTTTCCTTTAATATAAGGATTATAAAGAGGATTAATGTCAACCGCTAAGCCACGGCTATGATACGACAATACCTTTGTGCCTGCAACTTTTCTATAGATAAAGGCCGAACTGTTATTTGCACGCATGGATTTCTCGTCATCTGCATCGAAATCATCTATTAGGCGCATGCTTTCTATAGGGTATTTCATCTTGAATAGTTCCTGGAAGATTTCTATCAAGTCTTTGCTGATAGCCTTGTTGCATATCATTTCACCACGGCATACTTCTCCCTTTGCATTGTAGTGCAGTAGTTTTAGATAGCGGAGTTGCTCTAACGGGAAGTTACAGCCTTTTGCGTATGATTTTCCTTCTATGCGCTTGAAAATAGTGCTGTTATGCGTAATTGGCACTATCTCAAAGTCCCAGTTCTTGTCGTTCTTAATATCGGGATTTTGTGCCCAGGAAAGGATAAACTGGAAGAAGAAGCAAATAAGGATTAATGTTCTGCGGATCATGAGCCACATGGGGGACTCGAACCCCCGACCCGCGCATTACGAATGCGTTGCTCTACCAACTGAGCCAATGTGGCAAAAAAAAACTCCTAAGAATCAGATCTTAGGAGAGCGGTGCGTACGGGACTCGAACCCGTGACCCCATGCGTGACAGGCATGTATTCTAACCAGCTGAACTAACGCACCAATATTTATATT
>JAGHTY010000028.1 GCA_018065125.1 Candidatus Minthousia equi | reverse complement strand
CCCGAAGACATTCCACTGAACATAGTATATGAAGATGCCGACCTGATGGTGATTAACAAACCCGCAGGATTGGTAGTACACCCTGGATGCGGAAACTACACCGGAACCATGGTAAATGCCATAGCATGGCATCTGAAGGATGACCCCGACTATGATCCTAACGACCCTGGCGTAGGATTGGTGCACCGCATAGACAAGGACACATCCGGTCTTTTGGTAGTAGCAAAGAAACCCGAGGCAAAGACCGACCTCAGTCTTCAGTTCTTCAACAAGACCACACAGCGTGAATACAACGCACTGGTATGGGGATATGTGGAAAAAGACCAGGGAACCATCGTGGGAAACATCTCACGCCACCCCAAGGACCGCATGCAGATGGCAGTATTTGCACCCGACTCGGGTATTGGCAAGCATGCCGTTACTCACTACAGCGTACTGGAAAGATTCGGCTACGTGTCATTGGTGAAATGCGTACTTGAAACAGGACGCACACACCAAATCAGGGCACACATGAAAAGCATAGGGCACATTCTCTTCAACGATGAACGCTATGGCGGGAACGAAATTCTGAAGGGAAATCCATCGGGCAGCTATCGTCAGTTTGTATTGAACTGCTTTGACACTTGCCCCCGACAGGCGCTGCACGCCAAGACACTAGGATTTGTGCATCCACGTACAGGCCAGCAGATGTTCTTTACTTCGGAATTACCCGAGGACATGACCAATCTACTGGAAAGATGGCGTAACTATATAGGAAATTTAGCAAGCAAGATATGAAAAGAATTATAGCAATTATAGCAGGAGGCGACTCTTCGGAGCACGACGTTTCACTGCGTTCGGCACAAGGAATCTATTCGTTCCTTGACAAAGACCGATATGATGTTTACATCGTAGAAATTACAGGCATGAACTGGGAGGCAGTTCTGCAGGATGGCACTCGTGCAAAAGTGGACATCAACGATTTCTCGTTCCAGGTAAACAACCAGCGCATTCGTCCCGACTACTGCTACATTACCATTCACGGCACACCTGGCGAGAATGGATTGCTGCAAGGGTATTTCGACCGGATTCGCATGCCCTACTCTACCAGCGGTGTTTTGGTAGAAGCGCTAACCTTCAATAAGTTCACCCTGAACCAGTATCTGAAGAGCTGGGGCATTAGCGTGAGTGAGTCAATCATGCTGCGTAAGGGACAGCAGATTTCAAACAAGGAGGTAATAGAGCGTGTAGGTTTGCCCTGCTTCATCAAGCCAAATGCCGGCGGTAGCAGCTTTGGCGTTACCAAGGTAAAGAAAGAGGAAGACATACAACCTGCCATTGAATTGGCCATGCAGGAAGAAGGTGCCGAGGTAATGATAGAAGCCTTTATGAAGGGTACAGAAATCAGTTGTGGACACTATGTTACCAAGCAGCGCGAAGTGGCATTGCCTATTACAGAGGTGGTACCTGCCAACGAGTTCTTCGACTATAACGCCAAGTACAATGGTGAGGTGCAGGAGATTACACCTGCTCGCATCCCCGATGAAGTTACCGACAGAGTTCATCAGCTGAACTCTGCCATCTACCGCATTCTGGGATGCAATGGTATCATACGTGTAGATTATATCATCAGCGATGATAACAAGATCAATATGCTGGAGATTAACACCACACCAGGTATGACCGCCACCAGTTTCATCCCTCAGCAAGTGCATGCAGCAGGTATGGATATGAAGGATGTGCTGACAGAGATTATCGAGAATCAATTCTCAAATTAGAAAAATAAGATGAAAGTCCCAGCCGAATTCGATGAGATACGTCCTTATAACCCTGAAGAGGTACAGCAGATTCTAAAGGAACTGCGCGAGGACAGGCAGTTTCAGGTGATACTGAAGGGTATGATTCCATGGCTGCCAAAGTTTTTGAGAAATGGTATTATCCGTTTGGCATGCATCGGAATCAAGGATTCATTGCAGTTCCAAAAGCGTTTCATGAAACCTGCCGTAAAGCACGTGATTCGCAAATGCAGCACAAAGTGTACTTTTGGCGGACATCCACTACCCGACAAGAACGGACGCTACACCTTTGTGAGCAATCATCGCGACATCGTGTTAGATAGCGCCATCCTCGACGTAAAACTAATAGAGGGTGGATACCCTACTACCGTTGAGATTGCCATTGGCGATAATCTGCTAATCTATCCCTGGATTAGGAAACTGGTTAGAATTAATAAGGCATTCATCGTAAAAAGAGGACTTTCACCAATAGAATTGCTACAGAGCAGTATGCTGATGAGTCGATACATGCACTTTGCCGGGAACGAGAAGCAGGAAAACATATGG
>JAGHTY010000095.1 GCA_018065125.1 Candidatus Minthousia equi | reverse complement strand
ACAACGGACAGTCGCCTTCGGCTCCGGTTTAATTGTCGCTAACGCGACGGTTTAAGAGTTTAAAGTCAACGAGTCAACAGGTCAACAAGTCAACGAGTGGGCGCTGCGCTTTCGTTTTCGTTATCGTAGCGAAGCGTATCGTTATAGTTGGTTAAAGATGTCTTTGGGAACCGATTTTAGATGGATGGCTTCGTTGAAGGATTCCAGAGAATGGATATCGGTGCCACGGTAGGTGTAGAGGTTGTGGTGCATGAGCAACTGGGCTTTGAGTTGGGCAGCAGGACCATAATAACCGGTAAGGGACAAGAGGTTGAGCTGCAGGGATACACCCATCTGAACAAGGCGAGTATAGTCGGCATTGTTCATGTAGTTGTAGCGCTCGGGGTGTGCCAGGATGGGATGATAGCCTTTCTCGCGAATGCGGGTAAGGATGCCATAGAGGTCGATGGGGGGCTGGTAGTAGCTGGTTTCTACAAGCAGGTGCTTGTCATCGCCAATGGGTAACACTTCATCGTTCTCGAGGCGTTCCTGGAACAGGGCATCCATCATGTGCTCGGCTGCCAGGTGCAGCTGCAAACTGCTGCTTTCGGGGCATTGTGCCCATGCCTGCTGCAACAGGGCAAACTTTTCGCGCAGTTCATCAGGGTGGTTGGGCATTTCTTCCATGATATGGGGAGTGCACCACACATGGGCAATACCCAAAGTAGCATAGGTGCGAAGGGTATCCAAACTTTCATCAAGTGTCTGGATACCATCGTCCACCCCCGGAAGGATATGGCTATGCCAGTCGGTCATGCCCACGAACACGGCCGACTGGCTCAATGATTTCTTGCTGCTAAATGGCCACATTATTTCTGGGTGTAACCGCCGTAACTGCTGCCATAGCTATAGTGATAACCATAGCGACTGCCGTAACGGTGATAACCATAGTAACTGAAGGCATCGCTGGTACCATTGAGAATCATGCTCATCTTTGGCAAGCGGCCATCTTCGTAATACTTCTGAACCTCTGGCAAGAGGGCACGGTCCATCAAGTCGGCACGGATGATGAACATGGTCATATCTACATGACGACCCACGATGGTGGCATCGGCCACAATCTCGACTGGAGGACAATCCAGGAATACGTAATCGTACTTGGTGCTGAGATCCTTCAAAACATCCTCGAGGGTTTTCTCGCTCAACAACTCGGTTGGGTTTGGAGGGATGGTACCCACAGGAATGATATCAAGGTTTGGATGGGTCTTGCCCTTTACGATTACTTCATCTACGTTCTTGATCATACCGGTGAGGTAGTCAGAGATACCCTGCTTTGGCTTATCCACCATAGCAGAGAGGGATGCCTTACGCAAGTCGAGGTCGATGGCCAAGACTTTCTTGTTCTTGATGGCAAAACTGGTAATGAGGTTGGTAGTCACGAAGGTCTTACCACTGTTAGGGTTGAACGAGGTAAGCATGATGATATTACCCTTCTCGCCACGAGCACTCATGAACTCGAGGTTGGTACGAACCACACGGAAGGCTTCGTTGATTACGTTACGACTCTTTTCCTTTACCAGGATGTGCAGAGTTTTATCCTCTACAAACTTCCTTTTCTTGAATGGGTTCCAGCGGATGTTCTTGAATCTATCTTTGAGTTTCTTGGTACCCTGAGCCAATGGAATTTCACCAATGAATGGAATAGAAAGTTCTTCCAAATCCTTACGGCCACGAACGGCATTGTTCATGGTTTCGCGCAAGAAGAGGATGATGGCTGGAACGGCGATACCAATTACCAAAGCTATGATATAAATCTTTGACTTGACAGGAGATGTTGGTTCATTGCTACCAGATGGAGCCGAAACCACACGGTTGTTATAGGCAGTGAATGCCTGGTTCAACTCGTTTTCCTCGCGTTTCTGCAACAGGTACATGTAAAGGTTTTCCTTAACTGCCTGCTGACGCTCTACACTTAACAGATACTTGCTCTGACCTGGGGCTGCAGCCAAACGGGCAATGCTCTTGCCCTGGATGCTGCGGGTACCACTCATCTGGGTGTTCAAACCTGCAATGTGGTTATCGACAGAGAATACCAGCGCATTACGCATTTCGTTCAGCTTTACATCCAAATCCTGCACCAAAGGGTTCTGCTCACTAGAAGCGGATACCAAGGTGTTACGGCGCATCAAGGTAGAGTTATACTCTGAAATCTGCGAACTCAAATCGGCATTATCGATACCCTGGTTAGCAGGAATCAACTGGTTCTTGTTGTTGTCGTTGGTGAGGTAGCCACGTACATAACGCGACATGTAGAGCTGGTTGTTCAGGTTGGTAAGCTGGTTGCTTGCCTCATTAGCCTGGCCCATATACAGGGAACTTGCATCCTCGGCACTAGTGGCAATGAGGTGCTCGGTTTTATAAGTAGCAATCTTATCTTCTACGTTACCCAACTCATCTTCGATGGCAGCCAGACGATCCTTGATGAATTCGTTGGTGCTAACGGTAATCTGGTTACGGTCTTTTACCCATGATTCGTTGTAAACGGCGATAAGCGTAGCCAGGATTTCCTCGGCACGCTGTGGCTGCACATCCTCGTAGTTAAGGTTGATGATGGTAGAATTATCACTGGCTGTTTCAACATTCAGTCGGGTAGTAACATCATTCAACGTATTCTGCAAAGTTTCGTGGTTCACAGTAATCACCATGTTGTGCACATAGTAGTAGGGCGAAGGCTTAACAGTGATGTTGCCCAGTGGGGTCTTTACCTTTTTGTGGTATTTTGCAGTAAGGCTGTTCGATGGCAAAGGCTGCCCGTTACGCATGAAGTTGCTCATGATGTAGGTAGAATCCTTCTTCATCTCGAGGTCGAAGCTGCACTGGTCGTTGTCGTTGATATTCTCCATCTCAACCTCGATTGGCAATGACTGGCCATAAAGGGTTTCATCGTGGAAGATGCCATGCACATCGCAATACTGCTGCAGGTTCAGGCGCTTGATAACGTCCTTGATCATGGTTGGTGAACTGAGCAGGAATACCTCGTTGTTGACATCGGTATTGGTGTTGAACAAGGCGGCATCGCTAAAACCATTGACTGTAGTAGTACTTTGGTTTTTGCTCAGGTCGTTCTTAATCATGATAGATGCCACACGGGTGTAGGTGGGGCGGGTGCTGCGAATAACAAGATAGGCAGCTGCCAATGCGATGGCAATAGACAGAATGAACCAATACCAATGTGAAAGGGCAATGACCAGAATATCCTTGGGTTTGAGGGTATTGCCGGAAACCTGCTTAGGAGCAGGGCCCTGGGTGCCATAATTGGTTTGGCTGTTGTTTACTGGAATCATAATTGTATTTGGTTTTTAGTTTATTTCATCAAAGTAACCACAGATACTGCGAAGGTGAACAGGCTGATCCAGAAGGCTGGTGTGGCCATGGCACTACCGTTATCCACTGCGGTACGTGATTTCTTATCGTTGCTCTCGACGTAAATAATGTCGTTCTGCTGCAGGTAGTAAACAGGAGATGCCAGCAAATCCTTTGCAGAACAGAGGTCAACTTCGTAGGCGGTTTCGCGACCATTGCTCTGGCGGATAACCTTTACGTTCTGACGACGACCAGTAATCTGCAAGTCGCCACACTTGGCAATGGCATCGATAAGGGTAAACTTATCACGGTCGATCAATACCTCGCCGGCACTTGCCACATCACCCAAAACGGTTACATGCAGGTTTGAGAAGTTAACAGTGATAATTGGATCCTTTACCAAATTACGAGCCACCAACTCATCACGAATAGCAGCAGCAATTTCTTCGCGGTTCATACCTGCCACATGCAAACGGCCCAAAACAGGAAAATGAATCGTTCCATTTGAATCGACTGTGTACTCAGAACCTTTTCGCATCTCTCCGCTTGCACTATTGGCATTGCTATACAGACTAAACAACTGTGACAATTCCTGGTCACGGGTAGAAACAAGGATTGAGATTCGGTCGTCTGGGCGAATCTTAATTTCCAGAGGGTTTTGCACATTCATTGACATCTCGGATGGCATGTCCTGGAAATAGTTGATGTTCTGGGGAACAGAACAAGCACTGAAGCCTGCTGCGACTGCCAGTGCAATCAAAAAACTTTTTATTTTCATAGCTATGTATTTATTATCTCAACTTAAGTTTCTTCAATCTGAATAGGCTGAACATCGCGGTACCTGACACACATCAAGGCACTGATGCCGGTGATTTCTAGCATAACATAATGGCGCTTTCCGTAGCGGATGAACTTTCCCTGAAAACCTTTCAACGGGCCTGCGGTTACCTGCACCCAAACGTTTTTTTTGTTCTTGAGCAGTTCCTGGGTTACAAAGAAGGTTCCGGCAATGTCGGGGTTTGATATCTGCATGAAACGCTGCATCTCGCGGTCGGTTATCGTGGCTTTCTCCTTGCCTGTGCGCTCTTTAGGGAAAAAGAACGTGGGGTATTGGCAGGCCTGGGTGAGCCATTGCCCCCACTCGGCACTATAGTCGTGATGAATGAAGAGCAAATTATGAATGGCGGGAACCAAAGGGGCTTTGATGCGAACTTCTTGTGGGGCAAGGTCGGGGGCATCGTATCGCATGGGGATAAACCATTCAAGGCCTTCTTTGGTAAGAAAGTCGGCGATTTTCAGTTCGTTATGATAGGTTGTCTTAATCGGTATCCACATTTTGTCAGCCCTTTCAGGAAATTGTTTCCTTTTGTTTCCCTTAGGGGTAAACCTATCCCTCCTCGCGGTGTAAACGCAAGTGAAAAGAGTAGCCCCTAAAAGAAATTCCGCCACGCCCCATGTCTGTACAGAGAAAAACGCTTTCTCACAGATGCATGTTTCGCTAGAAAATCGATGCAAATATAATAAAAAAAACGCGCAACAAAGAATGTTGGCGGATTTTTTTATAGTCAACGAGTCAACAAGTCAACGAGTCAACGAGTGGGTGCCCGCAGCGACAGTTTAAGGGGTTTGAAGTCGCCTTTGGTTCCAGTTTAAAGAGTTTAAAAGTATAAGAGGTCAACAAGTCTACAAGTCAACATGTCAACGAGCGGGCGCGCAGCGACTATTTGTTGACATAAAACAAAAAAAATAAAGGGAAATAAAAAAAAGGAAGGGAAAAACACTTTATTAAAAATAAAAAAACTATCTTTGCCAATTATAACTAACTACAAAAACATATTTATATGAAAACTTTACTCAAAGGAATTACTTTTGCAGCACTTTCTGCATTTGCCTTGGCGTCTTGTACAGCAGACAAGAATTTCTATGATCCAGAAGAGGCACAGAAAATTGCGCAGGCCGAAGCCGAAGCTAAGTTTCAGGCTATGAAATTACCTTGTGTTAACGCCGAATTGGCAAAGTCTACCAACTGGTATGGTATGGGATTGCAGCCTGTTACCAGATCAACAGATGCAGGACAGGCACCTCAGGCTATTATTGACGCAGCATTGGAATCATACACTAAGAATCCTCCTACTCAGGTTATTACACCTACTGGTAACAAGTTCGTTACTACAATTCGTCTGGCAGACAATACCCAGAATTTCTACTTGAATACCTTGGGTACATCAAACGTTGGTCGTCAGGTGTATTTGGATCCAAGAGAATACACAGATATGATTAAGACTAATACCTCTGACCACAAAGATGCTACATTTGTTTCAAATGGTGAATTTGACTTCATTATTGACGGTGATAATCCAGAAGGTTTTGTATATATCATGAGCGACTACCGTTTGGATGGTTATCTGCTTTGTGTAGAAGATTTAGGTGGTTCTTCACTGGATTACAACGACATCGTGATCTATGGTGCACAGAACACCAAGCCAAGAATTATCTGGAGAGGTGGCAACCTTAAGCTGAAGATTACTGCAGACAACCAGACTTTTACTACTGGCACAAACGAATATGGTGCTAAAGACATTGAACTGCCTTTCAACAACATGAACAATCCTAGCAGTTGGAATAATGCAAAATTCGTTGTTGTTAAGGAAGATGGTCTTGAAATTGAAATCAAGACAAAAATGACTACAGCTAGTGACCAGCCTGCTGTCATTGCAACTTACATTTTCTATAAGTTCCACAAGGATGAGAACTCGATGAGTTCAGCAGAGTTTGCCAGCATCCCTTATTACGGAATGTGATAATAAAAAAGGCGCAACGAAAGTTGCGCTTTTTTTATTATAGTCAACGAGTCAACAAGTCCACGAGTCAACAAGTACGCCTGCGGCGATGGTTTGATGGAACTTCGTTCCAGTTTGAATAGTTTGAGTGGTTTGAACGGTTTGAGAGTATAAATTGACAACGGACTGTCGCTATGCGACATCAAACCACTCAAACCGTCGCGTCAGCGACATCAAACTGCCGAAGGCATCAAACTGTCGCTGCGCGACTATAGTTCTTCTCCACGAATACCGAGGGCATTCATTACGCTATAGCCAAGTACAGGCTGGTGGTATGGACCTGGAGGAAGTGGTTGCATGGTAAAGAAGTAAACGGATTTACCTGGTACTTCCTTGTCCATTACCTTTACCAAAGTATCGCCATAGGCTGCCACATCTGCTACCAAAAGAATGCGGGTTGTCTTTGTATCTTCAAGTGCTGCACGCAGTGACTCGGTAATGAAATCAGAGGTATTTGTCAAGTCCTCTACAGGATAACTGCTAAGGGTAAACTCTCCCAGGCGATCCTTGAAGGCCTTGTCGTTTAATTCTTCCTGAAAATTACTAGGCACATAGGTCTTTAAAGTCTTACTGGTTTTGGGATGTATCAAAGCCACAAAGTTGGCATGCTCCCCCTCTTCTACCCCTGCATCTAACAATAGGCAATCGAGCCAGCGACATAAATCGGCTGGTCCTAAAGGGCGATTCAACATTCTACCGAAATTCGCAATGAAATCGGTGGTTAGGGCCTCGAGAAAGGCGGTATCTATGATGATCCAGTTCATATTATTTATTTGACAACAGACAACGGACAATAGACAACAGACTTGTCGCTCGCGACAGTTTAAGAGTTTAAGAGTTAAAAAGTTTAAGAGTTTAAAAGATATAATCACTAATCTTTAATCACTAATCTCTCATCACTAATCCCCTAATCATAAATCAGATCCAATTGCGATGACGGAAGAACCAGAAGAAGGCAATGGTGATGAGTACTGATGCAATGGCTACCAATGGGAAACCCCACCAAACATTTTCCATACCGTTTATCAGGTTCATACCAAAGGCACTGGTTACCAACGTTGGCACCATGAGAATGAGGGAGATACTGGTGAGCATCTTCATCACGGTACTCATATTATTATTAATAATGTTGGCATAGGTATCCATCATCGAATCCAAGATGTTTGAATAGATGGATGATGTTTCGCGCGCCTGGCTCATCTCGATATTCACGTCTTCGATCAAGTCGGCATCCAGTTCATCAATAGGCAACTTGAACTTCAGCTTGCTCAGCAGGGTTTCATTGCCACGGATAGAGGTAACGAAGAATGTCAAGCTATCCTGCAAGCGTGAAAGGCTGATCAGGTCGGCATTATCCACCTTGCGATCGAGGTTACGCTTTGACTTTTCGATCAAGCCATTAATCTGCTTGAGTCGCTTCAGATACCATACTGCCGATGACAGGAACAAACGGAACACAAAATCAACATGGTCGGTAAAGCCTTCACCTCGACGCTGATGATGTGTGATGAAATCGATCATCATGTTTGTTTCGAAATTGCACACAGTAATCAGCACATCCTTCTTGAAGATGATACCCAAAGGGATAGTGGTAAATGGTGTGCGAGATGGTACCTCCTTTGCATAAGGAATACGAAGAATGATAAGCACCCAACCCTCGTCGATTTCATAACGTGAGCGCTCATCGATATCGGCAATATCGCTTAAATAGTAATCGGGAATTCCAAGTGTTTGTTCCAAGTATTCACGGTCGTCCTCGGTAGGACAGGTAACTTGTGTCCAACAGTTGGGTTCTGCTGCATTGAGCGTACGTAGTCCGCCCTTAATGTTCCAGTATGTTCGCATTTAGCAATCCTCCATAAATTTAGGTGACGGAGGATACAGCTCAGGAACCCTCTGTCATCAGTCGATCAAATTATCCGCGTAATAGTCGTCCATTAATGTTAAAAACTTGGTTAGCGATGCAAAGGTAGTAAAACTTATCGAAAAAGAAAGAGAAAAAACTGAAAAAATGTCGGAGAATGGCATACTTACCAGTATACAATAAGGCAAGAATGCGACAAAATGTCAGTTAACCTACTGTTGGTTAACACTTTGTAACCCGATAGGCAGAACATAAAATGATTTAGAAAAGGAGGTTGATATGAACAATAGCAACAACAATAACAACAACAATCTGGACAGGTTTGCCATTAACCTGAACGAAGCCGCACGCAGCGGTAAGCTGGATCCTGTAATTGGTCGCGACGATGAAATCAGACGTGTATTGCAAATTCTGAGTCGACGCACCAAGAACAACCCTATATTAATAGGTGAACCAGGTACAGGAAAGACTGCCATTGTAGAGGGACTGGCACACCGTATTCTGCGTGGTGATGTGCCAGAGAACCTGAAAGACAAGCAATTGTATAGTCTGGACATGGGTGCCCTTATTGCCGGTGCCAAATATCAGGGTGAATTTGAAGAGCGACTGAAAGGCGTTATCAACGAAGTGGTAAAAAGCGCAGGTAGCATCATCTTATTCATTGATGAGATTCACACCCTGGTAGGTGCAGGTAAAACATCGGGGGCCATGGATGCTGCCAACATCCTGAAGCCAGCCTTGGCACGTGGCGAGTTGCGCAGCATTGGTGCTACTACCCTGGATGAGTATCAGAAATACTTTGAGACAGACAAGGCTCTGGAACGTAGATTCCAGCAGGTTATGGTGAACGAGCCCGACACACTGAGCACCATCTCTATTCTGCGTGGTTTGAAAGAGCGTTATGAAAACCACCACAAAGTGCGTATTCAGGACGACGCCATCATTGCTGCGGTAGAACTGAGCAACCGCTACATTACCGAGCGTTTCCTGCCCGACAAAGCCATCGACCTGATGGATGAAGCTGCAGCAAAACTGCGAATGGAGCGCGACAGCGTGCCAGAGGAACTGGATGAGATGACACGTAGGCTGAAGCAGCTGGAGATTGAACGTGAGGCGATTAAACGCGAAGGCGACCAGCAGAAACTAGACTTGCTGAACAAGGAGATTGCCGAACTTCAGGCTCAGGAAAGCGAGTTCAAGACTAAGTGGCAGAGCGAAAAGGAATTGGTTAACAAGATTCAGGATAATAAAAAGAAGATTGAACAACTGAAATTTGAAGCCGACCGTGCCGAACGCGAAGGTGATTATGGAAAGGTGGCAGAGATTCGCTATGGTCAGTTGCAGGCCCTGGAGACTGAAATTGAGCAGGTGCAGCAGCAACTGAAAGAACGCCAAGGCAGCGAAGCCATGGTTAAGGAGGAGGTTACTGCCGAGGATATTGCCGATGTAGTAAGTCGCTGGACAGGCATCCCTGTGAATAAGATGATGCAGAGTGAGCGTGAAAAGCTGCTTCGCCTGGAAGATGAATTGCACAAGCGTGTGATTGGACAGGACGAAGCCATCATTGCCATGAGCAATGCCGTGCGCCGCAGTCGTGCTGGCTTGCAGGATCCAAAACGTCCTATCGGTAGTTTTATCTTCCTAGGTACCACTGGTGTAGGTAAAACAGAACTAGCCAAAGCACTGGCAGAATACCTATTTGACGATGAAACACTGATGACACGTATCGACATGAGCGAGTATCAGGAGAAGCATAGCGTAAGCCGACTGATTGGAGCGCCTCCGGGATACGTGGGTTATGATGAGGGTGGACAGCTGACAGAAGCCGTACGACGCAAGCCTTACAGTGTAGTACTGTTTGATGAGATTGAAAAGGCACATCCTGATGTGTTCAACATCTTACTGCAGGTACTGGATGACGGTCGTCTGACCGACAACAAGGGACGTACGGTAAACTTCAAGAATACCATCATCATTATGACCAGCAATCTGGGCAGCAGCTACATCCAAAGTCAGTTTGAGAAACTGAACGACAATAACCGAGAGGAACTGATTGAGGAAACGCAGAATCATGTGATGGAAATGTTGAAGCAGAATATCCGTCCTGAATTTCTGAACCGTATTGACGAAACCATCATGTTCCTTCCATTGAACCGCAAGGAAATAGAACAGATTGTGGGATTGCAGGTTACTGCCATTCATCGTATGCTGAAAGAAAGTGGAATTGAGCTGCGTGTAACAGACGATGCCATCAGCAAACTGGCCGAAGCTGGTTTTGACCCAGAGTTTGGCGCCCGCCCTGTGAAGCGTGCCTTGCAACGACTGCTGCTGAACGAACTGAGCAAGAAAATCCTTTCGGGGGCAGTGGATCGTGAAAAGCCAATCGTTGTAACCGTGAGGGATGGAGAGTTTGTATTTGACAACTGACAACGGACAACAGACTACAGACAACGGACTTGTCGCTGCGCGACAGTTTAAAAAGTTTAAGGTTGCTTCGCAACTTGGTTTAAATAGTTTGAGAGGTTTGAGGAGTTTGAAAGGTTTGAGGGGTTAAAAGACAACGGTCTCTGCGACTTTGCGACTCTGTGACCGTCGCGTAGCGACCACTTGTTGACTCATTGACTCATTGACTCGTTGACTTTAAATAAATTAAATAGAAAAAGGTGCAAATATTAGGTTTGCACTTTTTTTTTGTCTATTTTTACAACCGTATATAAAATCCTGATTTATGAAAAGTAGAATTCTAATGAGTTTGCTGGGTTTGGTGCTAACACTGGGTAGTGCCACAGCACAGACCGATAAAGTGCCTTTTAACGGTTTAATTACCGATGGACTGGGTACACCACTGAAACGTGCCAAGATTTATGTGGACCCAAAGAAATATGCAACAAGCGACAAGAAGGGGCGTTTTGGACTGACTAACGTTCAACCTAACGATACCATTCATGTGGTGTATAAGAAAAGACATTTCGACATTGCCGTAGATGGCAGAAAGAGCCTACGTATTATGATTGGCGACGAAATCAATCCTCAATCTATTGAAGATGAAAAGTTAGTAGATTTGGGTTATGGTTATGTAAAGAACCGCGAACACACGGGTGTGAGCAATCACATCACCGGTGAGGAGCTGGTACGCAGTGGATACACCAACATCCTTCAAGCCCTGCAAGGAAGGGTTCCTGGATTAAACGTCAATACAACCAATGGAGTTACTGGCGAAACCAGTGTAAGCATGCGTGGCATCAACAGTTTTCACCTGAGCACTACCCCACTGTATGTAGTAGATAATATTGTGGTTAACAGCCTAGATGGCATCAACCTGTATGACGTGGATTACGTAGAGGTTCTGAAAGATGCCAGCATCTATGGTGCACAAGGTGCAAATGGCGCAATTCTAGTAGTTATAAAACGAGGTAGATGATAAATTAATCGTCATCATCCTCGTCATCCCAATCAAAGAAATCGTCGAGATACTCGGGCTGAATAAATTCGTCGAGGTCTCGGCGTTCTTTCTTAGTAGGACGACCAGTTCCACGAGCACGATCAACGAAGCCGCTGATGCGGTTCATCTCCAGCAGTTCGTACTGATCTGGCGTAGTAACATTCTCAAGCACTTCGGGCACCAGTTTGGCACCTACACGGTTCTGAATGGCCTTGAGCACCTTGAAAGAATAGGTTACAGGTGGTTTGCGCACCTGAATAACATCTCCTTCCTTAATCATTTTAGAAGGTTTCTGCTGCACTCCGGCTATCATCACACGGCCTTTCTTGCAGGCATCTGCTGCAATGGTGCGGGTCTTGAATATACGGGCCGACCAAAGCCACTTATCTAATCGTGCTTCCATTTGTTAAGACGCAGAGACGACTTGAAATTATTTTTTATTAAACTGATTCATGGTGATTTCCATACCAGCAAGAGCCCAACTCTTGATGATGTCGCAAGCGATACCTACACGCTCATCCATGGTTTTGAGGTCTTCATCGGTAAACTGTCCAAGGACGAAATCTACCTGACCACCACGAGGGAAATCATTGCCTATACCAAAACGAAGACGGGCATAGTTCTGGGTGCCCAGGGTTACTGCTATGTGCTTGAGTCCATTGTGACCAGCATCACTACCCTTAGGCTTGAGACGCAGCTGACCAAAAGGCAAAGAAAGATCATCTACGATAATGAGCACATTCTCTAATGCAATCTTTTCCTTCTGCATCCAGTAACGAACAGCATTTCCGCTAAGGTTCATGAAAGTAGATGGCTTGAGCAGCACCAACTGACGTCCCTTGACCGACGTTTCTGCAGTAAAGCCATATCTGCCATCCTAAAAATAAATATTGGATCCCTTAGAAACGCCATCCAATACTCTAAATCCTATATTGTGTCGGGTACCATCATACTCATCGCCGATGTTACCCAATCCAACAACCAGGTACTTCATGCACTAACTGCAATTACTTCTGAGCGGCAGCAGCACCACGAGCAGCACGGGTCAAGCGAACTGCACATACTACAACCTCCTTTGGAGTTACCAATTCCAGGCCCTCGAAAGAAAGCTCACCTACCTTGATGGTCTTACCCAGATCCAAAGCAGTTACATCGATGTCCAGCTTCTCAGGAATAGAAGTGTAAACAGCCTTTACCTTCAACTTACGAACCTGAGCCTGCAGCTTACCACCGGCACGTACACCGACTGCCAAACCGTTCAATGAGATAGGTACCTCCATAACGATAGGCTTAGTTTCGGTGATTTCATAGAAATCAACATGCAGAATAGTATCCTTAACTGGGTGGAACTGAATGTCCTTCAAGATTGCCTTGCACTCCTGACCATCGATAGTCAAGTTTACACTGTAAATGTTTGGAGTGTAAACCAAGTTACGCAATTCTGCAACCTCTACTGAGAAATGAGTTGCTACTGGCAGACCATTCTCACCCTTCTTCTCACCGTACAATACGCAAGGAACTGAACCAGCCTTACGAGTTTCGCGGGTGCTCTTCTTACCGGTTTCGGTACGAGCGGTACCCTTAATGTCAATTGACTTCATAATTGTGTTACTCTAAATTAAGTTGTTAATATTACGCTTAATTCGCCATCACACAGTGGACGATTTCCACATATTGTGCCGAAAAGCGGCGCAAAGGTACGGATTTTCTTTTAGATAGGGAAATAATTCCCGCACTTTTTGCTAAAATTCTATATCGAGTTTTATATCTTCTTCGGTTTGAGTTACAGGTTCTTCGCTCTCATAACGTGGTGTAGACACCCCTTGCTTGTCGGCAATAAAGTCCATGGCATCCTGCAAACTACTCATAAACTTCTCAAAATCCTCACGATACAAGAATATCTTTTGTTTCATGTAATTAGGCACCTCTCCTTCTGCTCCGGACAGTTTCTTGCTTTCTGTAACCGACAGGAACATCTCACCTCCACGGGTTTGCTTAACATCTATATAATAGATGCGTTTACCAGCCTTCACCGAGCTGGAATAAAGAATGTTTTTTTCCTCCATAATGCTTCAAACTCTTAAAAACAGGGTAAAATTCACAATTTTATCACAATGGTGCAAGCATTTGGAATGAAAGTTTGATTGTTTACATAAAAAATACGAATTGATTAGGAAATCATCTTTTTTTTACCTACATTTGCACATTCATTTAGGAACGAATTTTTAAGAATTATGATTAACAGAGACTTAATCCGCTTAAAGGTTGTTCAGATTATTTATGCTTATTACCAGAATGGCGACAGAACCATTGACAATGCCGAAAAGGAGTTAATGTTCAGCCTTTCAAAAGCATATGATTTGTACAATCTACTTCTTCTGTTGATGGTGGATATCAACAAGCGGGCATCTCTAAGAGTAGAGGTTGAGGAGAGGAAGAATGCACGATTGAATACTGGAGTAGTTGTTAACCGCAAGTTTGTGGATAACAAGTTCATTAACCAATTGGAAAGCAACAAGATGTTGCAGGATTTCCAAGAAAACAAGAAAAAGAACTGGGACAACGAGGAAAACTTCCTGCGTACCTTGTTGGAACAGATTCAGCAAAGCGAAATATATACCGAATACATGGCTGGCGGTGAATCTACCTACGAGGAGGACCGTGAGCTGTGGAGAAAGATATATAAGAACTTTATCTGCAAGAACGAGGATCTGGATGCCGTACTGGAAGAAATGAGCCTTTACTGGAACGATGACAAGGAAATTGTAGATACTTTTGTACTGAAGACAATCAAGCGCTTTGAGGAAAGCAATGGTGCCGACCAGGAACTGCTTCCAGAGTACAAGGACAATGAAGACATGGAGTTTGCCAGCCGATTGTTGCGTCGCTCTATCCTCAATGGCGAGTATTACCAGCACCTGATGGGTGAGCACTCAAAGAACTGGGAACTAAACCGTTTGGCATTCATGGATGTGGTTATCATGCAGATTGCCCTGGCCGAGATTACCAGTTTTCCAAACATACCTATCAGCGTGAGCATCAACGAGTATGTTGAGATTGCCAAGCTGTACAGCACTCCTAAGAGTGGAAGCTATGTGAATGCCATGCTGGACCACATTGCCAAGGCACTGATTAAGGAGAAAAAACTGATTAAGTAACAAATAAATAATATCGAAAATGAACACTATTTTATTGCAGGCTCAAGCACAAGGTGGAGGCATGTCGTTCTTCATCATGATTGCAGCAATGATTGCCATCATGTATTTCTTTATGATTCGTCCACAGCAGAAGCGTCAGAAAGAAATCCAGAAGTTCCGTAATTCTCTGGCAGTTGGCCAGGAAGTCATCACCAGCGGTGGTGTATATGGAAAGATCAGCCACATCGAGGACAACAACCCTGTTGTTACCTTGGAAGTAGCTACCGGTGTAAAGATTAAGGTAGATCGCTCTTGCATCTTTGCCAACGCTGCTGCAACACAGGAGCAGGGCAAGTAATCTGCAAAGCTTATGCATACAGAGGACAATTCGAAGATCAAGAACTTCTTGTTCAGTAAAAAGGGCAAGGAGTTTCTGGTCTTCTTGTTTTTTGTATGCCTTGCTGGCTTGTTCTGGCTATTGCAAACCCTGAACGAGGATTACGAAAAGGAACTGAACATTGGACTGGAGTTTACCAACGTGCCTTCGAACGTGGTAATTACCTCTGATATTCCTTCGGAGATAAAAGTTACGGTAAAGGACAAGGGATTTGTACTCCTATCCTATTCTTACGGAAATACACCGTCACCCGTACGCATCAATTTTGATGATTACAAGAACAAGGGTACTAGTTTCCGCATCTCAAGTGCCGAGATTCGACGTCAGGTAATAGAAAAGCTGCAAGCCTCAACGGTGCTGATATCTATCAAGCCCGACAACTACGACGTGGTTTATACACGCGGAAAAGCCAAGCGTCTGCCCGTTCGTTTTGCAGGAGACACTTCGGCAAAGCAGCAGTATGATGTTACAAACATACGTTTTAATCCCGATACCATTACGGTATATGCCCCACAGAACCGACTGGACACCATGCAATGCGTGTATATCTCGCCTGTGAGCTACCAGGAACTCACCGACACCCTGAAGGTAGAAACCGAACTGGCACACATGAGTAATGTGAAAACCATTCCAAATAAAGTGAACATGGAAATCTGCGTGTCACAGCTTACGCAGAAGAGTCTGGAGGTTCCTATCGTTCCAATCAATGTGCCAGAAGGAAAAATACTTCGTACTTTCCCCGCTAAGGTTACCGTTACTTTCCAGACTGTACTGGCTAACTACAACAAGATAAAGGCCGAGGACTTCCTGATTCAGGTGGATTACAGCGAAGTGCAGCAAAGTGCTGATTCACACTGTACGCCAAAACTGATTGGACACCCAAGAAGCATCAAGCATGTGGGCCTTTGGCCAAAGGAAATTGATTATCTGATTGAAGACAAGCAATAACATGGCAACGATTCTTGGCATAACCGGAGGCATTGGCAGTGGCAAGAGTTATGTGTGCCACCTATTGGAAAAACATTTCCAAATTCCCATTTACTACTCTGACGACGAGGCAAAACGCCTGAATGTTACTGACAAGGTTATCCGCAAGGAACTAACAAGGTTGGTAGGACCTGATGTGTATCTGGGAAATGGTGAACTGAACAAACCTGTACTGGCCAACTATCTTTTTGCCTCCGATGCACATGCAAAGCAGGTAAATGCCATTATTCATCCCCGGGTAAAGGCAGATTTCAAGAAATGGGTAAAAAAACAGAAAACCGATATCGTTGCCATGGAATGTGCCATTCTTTTCGAATCGGGATTTGACGTATTAGTGGATAAAATCATTACCGTTACTGCACCCGAGGACGTACGCATAGAACGCATTATCCAGCGTGACCATACTACTGAAGAGAAAGCCCGCGAACGCATGAATCTGCAAACAAGCGATGAAGAAAGACTGCAACATTCCGACTATCATATCGTGAACGATGGACATACCGATATAGTGCAGCAGTTGCAGGCTGTATTAAGTTTTTTTAGAAACAATGCTTTGTAAGCTTCGGCAGAAAAGCGTACTTTTGCACTCGAATTTGATTACTAATTATAAAATAAGAATACTATGTTGAAGAAGATCTTAGCCGTTTCTGGCAAGCCAGGCCTGTATAAGCTGGTTTCACGCGGCAACCGTTGTCTGATTGTAGAATCAGTGGATGCAGCCAAGAAGCGCATGCCTATTATGGGTACCGACAAGGTTATCTCACTGAACGATATTGCTATGTACACCGATGCAGATGATGTGCCTCTGCCACAGATTCTGGAATCCCTGAAGAACCTGCAGGAAGGTAAGGTTGTAGAAATGGACTACAAGAATGCCAGCAAGGATGAGTTGTTCGACCTATTTGCTAAGGTATTACCAGAGTTCGACCGCGACCGCGTTCATGCATCTGATGTAAAGAAATTGATTCAGTGGTACAATCTGCTGATTGTAAATGGCATCAACGAATTTGTTGAACCTGAGGAAACTGCAGAAGCAGAATAAAGGTTTAAAGGTTTAAGAGTTTAAAAGTTTAAAAGTTTAAAGAGTATATAAGAAAAGGGTTAGAGTTCGCTCTCTAACCCTTTTCTTTTTTTATAAGTTTGCTTTCATTTTCTCTATCATCTCCTGATATTCTGCATCAGTTAAGTAAACCTTACCTGGATTCATCTGGAAAATACCTCCATAATCAGGTCCATCTACATATTTAGGAGCTAAATGGAAATGCAAATGTGATAACTTGTCGCTGTATGCGCCATAGTTAATCTTTTCTGGATTGAATGCCTTCTGCATGGCGCGGGTGGTCTGTGCCACATCTGCCATGAACGCATTACGCTCTTCATCACTCAATTCGTTTAAATCATTCACATGCTCGTCGTATGCCACCAGGCAACGGCCATAATAAGTTTGTTCCTTGAACAGGAAAACACGAGAAACACGCAGGTGCGCAATTTCAATCATCAAATTGTGCAATGTCTCATTATTAGTACAATAGAGACAGTCTTTTGGATCACTTTTCATTTTTTATACTGATAAGGTTCATAATATCCTTTACTTCTCCAACAATCCATATCACATCACCTTCGGTCAGTGGTGTATTCAGGTCGGGGGTACGCAGAGAATCACCTTCGGCATCAACACCCACTATCATACAGTGGTATTTGTCGCGCAAGCCACTCTGGGGAATAGTCTTTCCGCACAAAGGAGAATCTGCAGTTATAACCAGCTGGCGAAGCTTCATTTCGCGCTCCTCCAAATCCTGGTCATCTGGGAATACCTGTGCTGTAATATGCTTTACAAACTGACCTAGCTGCTCGTCGGTACCTATCACCTGCAAATGGTCGCCAGGATATATAACATCGGTTCCCTTAGGTATATTCAGTCTTCTGCGTCCTCGCAGGATAGAAGATACATGCACGCCAAACTTTCTACCCAGAGAAAGTTCACTCAGCGTCTTGCCGCACCAGTAGCTGTTCATAGGCACCTCTACATCCGACAAGTGTATATCACGTGAAAGCAGATGTCCGGCATACAAAGGTTTCTTTCGACCCATGTGTTCTTCACGTATGTCGCGCGAACGCAGGTTCTGCATAAAGGTTCGTTCCAAAGAGATGGAATGTTTCTTCAAACGACGTGAAAATACCATTGCCACAACTGCCACCACACCCAGCACCAGCATCATGCCAACAGAAAGAGTGAAGAAATGCGTTATGATATAACCTACTGTAAGCATGGCAATCACTACCCTTACCAAGATAAGAGCGATGAGAGGGAAACGGTTATAGATAGAGGTATGCCAAAGGTTCTTGAACTCAATGGAGTTATTCTTCTTCATTACCACCGCACGAAGGAAAGGCGACACTAGTGAAACCGTCATGAGGCAGGCAATGAGGCTTGTCCAGAATTCTGGAAGCACCTTACTCAGCAATGGTGCCACACCATGGAACATAATCAGGATAACAGCAATGGTAAGCACCATATACACACCTACCAACTTCAGCAGTGACATCAGCAAGATGTGCCAATCGGTAGAATGAGTAATTTCGCTGTTCTCACTTCCATCGGCATAGCGTTCCAACAGTTTCTTCCATTTCTGTGGCAAGCGGGCATCTGCCCTTTGGAATGCAGGTCCCGACAACCTTATCATGTAAGGTGTAAGGAATGTTGTGATTACCGAAACAGCAACCACTATAGGATATAGATGTGGACTAGTTACACCTAAAGAAACGCCCAATGAAGCAATGATAAAGGCAAACTCACCAATCTGTGCCATAGAGAATCCACACTGCATAGCAACCTTTAAAGGTTGTCCTGCCAGCACAAAACTACCAGAGCCGAACACTGCCTGACCCGCCAAGATAGCAATGGTAATGACTATGATTGGCAAAGCATACTCTACCAGCACGGCAGGATCAACCAGCATACCAACCGATACAAAGAAGATGGCGCCAAACAGATCCTTTACTGGCGTTACTAAATGCTCTATCTTCTCGGCTTCCACTGTCTCGGCCAGGATGCTACCCATCATGAAAGCTCCAAAAGCAGGACTAAAGCCCACAACCGATGCCAGTACCACCATGGCAAAGCATAGGCCTAATGCCACCACCAACAAAGTTTCATTGCTCATTTCACTGCGGTTTTTACGCAGGAATAAGGGAACCAGGTAAATACCTACTACAAACCAAAGAATCAGGAAGAATACCAGTTTCAGAATGCTGGCAAACATCTGTCCTCCCTCGAACTGCTGACTCACTGCCACGGTACTCAATACCACCATCAGTACAATGGCAAGGATATCTTCCAGAATCAGCACACTGAGAACCAAGCCTGTGAAACGTTGCTGCCGCAGACCTAAGTCATCGAATGCCTTATAGATAATGGTGGTAGATGACATGGCCAGCATGCCACCAAGGAACAGACAGTCCATTTGTGGCCAGGAGAACAACCGCCCTACCAGATAGCCCGTGAACATCATGAAGAAGATGATAGAGCAAGCCGCTATCACAGGAGCAGTTCCCATCTTCACAATCTTCTTGAAGCTAAATTCCAAGCCTAAGCCAAACAACAGGAAGATAACACCTATATCCGCCCAGGTATGGATATCAGGCATATCCTGAACTGAAGGAGTATAAGGCATATGAGGACTGGCCAAAAATCCAGCCATCACATAACCCAGTACAAGCGGCTGCTTCAGTCGTTTGAACAGAAGGGTTACCAAACCTGCCACAGTAAGAATCAGGGCCAGATCGGTAATAAGATGAGGCAGTTCTCCCATAAATACTATTGTTTAGCAACCAGTGCCGCAATATTCACCATGGTCATCATGGCTTTTTCCATAGATGGAATAGGTACATATTCAAAACGTCCGTGGAAATTCACGCCACCAGCAAAGATGTTTGGACAAGGCAATCCCATGAAACTCAGGCGGGCACCATCTGTTCCGCCACGAATAGGCATCACCTTTGGTTCTACACCCGCCAGACGCATGGCTTCCTTTGCAAGATCTACTACATACATGGCTTCCTGCAGTTTTTCCAACATATTATAATAAGAGTCGGTCACCACTGCCTGCACACGGCTGGAACCATACTTCTGTGCCAGTTCACTTGCCTTATCCAGGAACAGCTGCTTGCGTTTTTCGAATATTTCACGACTATGGTCACGTATGATATATCGAACGGTAGCCTCCTCTACCCCGCCATGAATATCCATCAAGTGATAGAAACCTTCGTATCCTTCGGTATGCTCCGGACTTTCATCGGCAGGAATTAGGTTCACAAACTCATTGGCCATGCGCAGGGCATTCACCATCTTGTCCTTGGCATAGCCAGGATGCACGTTCTGACCTATGAAATCCACCTTTCCTGATGCAGCATTGAAGTTCTCGTATTCCAACTCTCCTACTTCACCTCCATCAAAGGTATAGGCCCATGCACAGTTAAACTTCTGCACATCGAAGAAGTCGGCACCACAGCCCACCTCTTCATCTGGCGTAAATCCAAGGCGGATAGTGCCATGCTTTATCTCGGGGTGCTGCTGCAGATATGCCACGCCACTTATAATCTCGGCAATGCCAGCCTTATCATCAGCGCCAAGTAAAGTTGTGCCATCGGTAAGGATTAACTCTTGACCAACATAGTGCATCAGCTCGGGAAACTCCTGTGGAGTCATTACCACATTCTTTTCCTCGTTCAACACCACATCACCTCCTTCATATTTTAGAATTTGTGGCTTGATGTTAGCACCACTGGCATCTGGCGAAGTATCCATGTGGGCAATGAAACCAACGGCAGGCACCTTCTTATCCGTATTGGCAGGAAGGGTGGCATACAGGTAACACTTGTCGGTAAGTTCCACATCCTGCAGGCCCATGCCTACCAGTTCGTCACGCAGGTATTCTGCCAGGGCAAACTGCTTTTGGGTGCTGGGATTGGTACCGGTTGTTTCACTGCTCTGGGTATCAAACGATACATATTTCAAGAATCTTTCTATCAGTTTCATTTATCTTCATTTAGTTTGTTTTCTTCATGTGCGAAGTTAGTTATAAATAACGAGAAAAGCAAAAATCCCTATACACTTTAGGAAAAATCCCCGTTTATTTTAGGGATTTTTACTTTGCATAAGAAAAAATATCCCCTACCTTTGCAACAGAGAAACAGAGAAACATAAAAAAGATTTAAGAACCATTTAAAACATACGATTATGAAAAAGATGATCCTCACCCTTTTGGTTGTAATGACAACTTCAGTAAATGTTTTCGCACTGAGCGCAAGCCGTTCACGTCAGGAGGCTCTTTTCTTGACCGACAAGATGGGTTATGAATTGCACCTCACTGCCATGCAGATGGATGACGTGTACGAAATCAACTACGACTACTTCCGCTGCCTGGATAAGGTAGGCCACAGCTATACTTCAGAATACAACCGCTGGTACAATCACTTGAGCTACGTGCTTACTCCATGGCAGTGGCACACATTCCTGGCTCTAGATTACTTCCTGAACCCTGTTCGTGTTATCAACAACCGTTTCAGTTTCGTAATCTACAACCGCTACTACGATCACAACCGCTACTACTGCAGCCGTCCTACCAACTACAAGGCATACCGTGGTGGCAACATGAACAACATTACTTATTACCGTGGTCGTACCGACATGCATCGTGAGGCTGTTCGCGCAACTCGTCGAAACAATGGTTATGTTCAGCCAGTTAACCGTGTAGGCAACGAGCGCATGAACAACAGAAACAATAATAATAACAATAACAAGCCTGTAAACAATGGTAATGTGAACCGCAACGAGAATAATCGCCAGAATACGCCTAGCGTAAACCGCAGCGAGAATCGTCGTCAGAACACAACTACCACTACAACGACTACCACTACCACCCGCGAAACTACTACCCGTACCAATCGCACTAACAATGAGAACGGTACACGCGTAACTCGCACTGGTCGTCGTTAAGACTAAAAAGAACCTAACTTTTTCAATACTTGCGAACCTGTCATCAATGATGGCAGGTTCTTTTTTTTGCCGTTATACAAAAAAACATTACCTTTGCCACAACTAACTAACAAAACGTATTATTTATGAAGAAAATCTTTAAATCTTTTGCCTGGATGCTGGCTTTGGGCTTGCTGTTCACTGCCTGCAATCAGAACAAGAAACAGGCTGCCAGTACAGAAGAGGCAGCAACCGAAACAGCCATGGATTATGCCATGAGCATGGGTATGGGCTGGAACCTTGGTAACAGCATGGACGCACACGAAAATGGTGTTGCCAATGAGACCTGCTGGCACGACCAAGCTGCAACTCAGGCTACTTTCGACAGCGTAAAGGTGGCAGGTTTTAAAACCGTTCGAATCCCTACTACTTGGATGGGCCACATTGGTGATGCTCCCGACTATACCATCGAGAAGGCATGGATGGATCGTGTAGCAGAAATCGTAGGCTATGCCAAGAATGCTGGTTTGAAAGTTGTCTTGAATGTGCACCACGATGGTTTTGGTGCTGCTACCGACCCTGAGGTTCGCAAAAACCACTGGTTGATGCTTGAAGAGGCTGCCAATGATTCTACCGTGAACGAGGGTATCAAAGCAAAGCTTTCTGCAGTGTGGACACAGATTGCCAACCGTTTCAAGGATGAAGATAACTATCTGATGTTCGAGACCCTGAACGAGATTCAGGATGGCAAGTGGGGTGCTGGTGCCAACCTTACTGATGGTGGCAAGCAGTACGATGTTCTAAATCAGTGGAACCAGGTTTGCGTTGACGCAATCCGTGCTACTGGTGGCAAGAACGAAACCCGCTACATCGGTGTTCCTGGTTATGTATGTAGTCCAGACCTTACTATCGAGCACCTGGTATTACCTACCGACAAGACTCCAGACCACCTGTTGGTTGCTGTTCACAGCTATGACCCATGGGAGTATGCTGGTAGCGGCAAGTTTAGCGAGTGGGGCCATACAGGTAAGGACATAGTAGAAGGTACTAGTGAAAAGACATATACCGACATGCTGGACCGTTTGTACGACAAGTATGTAAAGAATGGTATTCCTGTTTACTTTGGTGAGTTTGGCTGTGTTCACCGTAAGGATGCACGCGCCGAGGAGTTCCGCAAGTATTATCTGGAATATGTTTGCAAGGCTATGCGCGACCACAAGATGACAGGTATCTTCTGGGATAATGGCTACGACCTGGAAGGTGATGATGCCTTTGGTTTGATTAACCATGGTAACGGACAGTACATTGCCAATGGCAAGGAAATCGTAAAGATCATGGTTGACGCCTGGGAAAACAATGATCCTGAATACACCTTAGAAAAGGTATTTGAGAAAGCACCAAAATGACATAAACAAAAATCCCGATTCCAAATGGAACCGGGATTTTTTATTTTTAGATATTTACTTCACAGTTAATAGGAAGGTCGAGTGAAGAACCACCCACATAGATAACAGCCTTACCCTTTTCTACGTTCCACTGGTGCTGGAAATCGTTCCAGTGACGCAAGTGCTCCAATGGAATGGTAATGGTTACCTGCTTTGTTTCACCAGCCTTCAGTGCTACACGCTGGAAACCCTTCAGTTCGTTCTTAGGACGTTCTACCTTTGACTCAGGACGAGCAACATAAACCTGAGCAACTTCTTCTGCTTCCTGATTGCCACCATTGGTCAGCGAGAAACTTACAACCAAGTTGCTTTCCTTCACCTCTGCCTTAGCGTTAGCATAGGTAAATGGAACATATGACAAACCATAGCCGAATGGATACATAGGCTTTACATTCTTGGTATTGTACCAGCGATAACCTACCAGGATACCCTCTGAATAGTCTGCCTCTGACTTACGCTCTGCCTTGAAATTGCTGCGGTTTACCAGGTCAACGAATACATCGGCACCAGCTTCACCACCCTTCTGTGGATAAACACCCAGTGCATAGGCAGGAGAATCCTCAAGCTTAACAGGCAATGTAAATGGCAACTTGCCAGAAGGAGCAATCTTGCCCGTCAGTACATCAGCCAGTGCATTACCGCCCTCTGAACCATTGAACCAAGAATATACCAAGCTTGACGATACCTTATTTACAGTACGCAAATCAACTGGCGCACCTGCAACCATAATGGTAACCAGCTTTGAGTTAACAGCAGAGATTGCCTCCAGCAACTGATCCTGACCAAATGGCAATTCAATGGTCTTACGGTCAGAGCCCTCGGTCTCAACTTCACGGTTGTCACCACCAATGAAGATAACCAAGTCGGCCTTCTTTGCCATAGCAACAGCCTCTTTCTTCAGGGTTTCCATCTTCTTGTTGTAGGCATCCATGTCAACAGTCTCACCACGGCGAGCTCTAGGTGCTGGTTCATAGCCAACAGCATACTTTATCTTTGCCTTGCCCTTCAATGCCTTCTGCAAACCTTCCAATGGAGTAATTTCATACAGGGTCTTTACACCTGCACCTACACCACCCAAAGCCATCTTGCGGGTAGCATTGTGACCAATCACAACGATATTCTTTACGTTCTTCTGAATAGGCAGCAAACCTTCGTTCTTCAACAAAACAATGCTCTTTGATGCTACCTGATAGGCAATCTGCTGAGTTGCAGGCTGAGAAGTCATCTGGGTATTTGCCACCTCTTTTGGAACAGCAGGAATAGCAAAACGAACACGCAGCAGGTTACGAACCTTTGCATCGATTACCTCCATAGGAACAGCACCACTGTTAACAGAATCAATCAGTGCCTGACCCATATACTGTGCTCCTGGCATTTCAACGTCAAGTCCACCTACTGATGCACCAACGGTAGAGTGTGTACCACCCCAGTCGGAAATGATGATACCTCTAAAGCCCCATTCATTACGCAGAATCTGATTCTGCAGAATATCGTTTTCACTACACCACTTGCCCCATACCTTATTATATGCAGCCATCACGCCGTAGGCATTACCACGTTTTACAGCCATCTCAAATGGGGTAAGATAAATTTCGCGCATGGCACGCTCCGATACATTAACATTAACAATACCACGCTCGTTCTCTTGGTTGTTCAGGGCATAGTGCTTCAGGCATACAGCCTCATTGTTATCCTGCGAACCCAATGTATAAGCCACTGCCAGTTCACCGCTCAGCAATGGGTCTTCGCTCAGATATTCGTAAGTACGACCACCGGTAGGAAGGCGCTGAATGTTGATTGAAGGACCAAGGATCATATCCTTACCACGCAAGCGAGCCTCGATAGCCATGCCCTTGCCATACTGATAGGCAACTTCAGGACTCCAGGTAGCAGCAAGTGCCGAACCTGTTGGGAAGAAGGTTGCATAGTCGGTCTTCAGGTTGATTGAATTCCAAGAATGAGGTTCCATTTCCTCGCGGATACCGAAAGGACCATCGGCATACTCTATGTCTGCAATGCCCAAACGCTCAACGCCTGCAGATGAGAACATGTGTTTGCCGTGCAGCATGTTAACCTTTTCCTCCAAGGTCATGCTCTTGATAATCTCTGTGATTTTTGCTTCGTTCTGCAGCAGCGGATTGGTTTGCTGTGCCGAAGCGCTGCCACATACCAACATTGTGGCAGAAAGGGCCCAAGCCCACATTGTCTTTCTTTTCATTGATAGTATTTGTGTTAGGGGTTAAAAATCGCACAAATTTACAATAAACTCCTCACATTTCCCAATGTTTTCCGTGCTTTCTTGTTTTGTGCATAAAAAAACCTCCGCAAGTCTAAAACCTGCGGAGGGATATTTTTTAGTCACAAAGTCGCAAAGACTGTTGTCTGTTGTCCGTTGTCTGTTGTCATTACAAAAGACTAAACCCTGCCTCGTGGCATTCCTTGCGCATATCATCTGGCCAGATACTTGACTGAATCTCACCAATGTGTGCCTTACGAAGCAAGAACATACACAAACGGCTCTGGCCAATACCACCACCTACGCTCAATGGCAAAGTATCATCCAGCAAGCGCTTGTGGAAATAAAGTTCCTTGCGGTCTTCCTTTCCGGTCAGTTCCAGCTGGCGCAGCAAAGCTTCCTTGTCAACACGGATACCCATAGAAGACAGTTCCAATGCACGTCCCAGCACGTCATTCCATACCAGCAAGTCGCCATTCAATCCTGCCAATCCATTCTCGCCAATGGTAGTCCAGTCGTCATAGTCTGGTGCACGCAAATCATGCTCCTTACCATCTGCCAACTTACCACCGATACCCATGATGAACACAGCACCATACTCGCGGGTAATGATGTCCTCACGCTCCTTTGGAGTTTTGTCTGGATACATCTTCAGCAATTCCTCAGAGTGAATGAAGAAGATTTCCTCTGGCAGGATAGGCTTAATTTGTGGATAGCTTTCCCATACCAGATATTCTGTGCGGCGCATGGCATCATAAATGCTGCGAACCACCTTCTTCAGGAAAGCAATGGTGCGGTCTTCCTTGCGGATAACACGCTCCCAGTCCCACTGGTCAACATATAGTGAATGGATATTATCCAAATCCTCATCTGCACGGATGGCGTTCATATCAGTATAGATGCCATAGCCTGGCTCTACCTCATACTCTGCCAAGGTAAGGCGCTTCCACTTTGCCAATGAATGAACCATCTCGGCACGGGCATCGCCCAGGCACTTGATTGGGAAGTTTACGGCACGTTCCACGCCATTCAGGTCATCATTGATACCCAATCCTCTTAACACAAACAAAGGAGCAGTTACACGGCGCAAACGCAATGCAGTAGAAAGGTTACTCTGGAAAAACTCCTTTATCTGCTTAATGGCCAACTCGGTTTGCTTTGGGTCAACCAATGGAGTATAGTTTTCAGGTTTAATGAGTGTGCTCATTTTTATCTATCCTTTTTATTGAATTCTTATATTTTTATAGGTTTTGAGCCGCAAAGGTAAAATATATTTCATTAAATGCCTAATATTTTTAGAAATTTGTTACCTTTTCCGCATATTTTTCTTTCATTTTGGAAGAAGAGGAAGGAAACAATGAATAATTAATAATGAATAATTATAATGAAAAATCAAACTCACCCCCATAGTCTGTTGTCTGTAGTCTGTTGTCTGTAGTCTTTTACACATTTAAACCCTTAAACCTTTAAACTTTTACACAAAAGTATTACCTTTGCATCCACATCACACATTGGTCCCGTAGCTTAGCTGAATAGAGCGTCAGATTCCGGTTCTGAAGGTCATGGGTTTGAATCCCATCGGGATCACAAAGATTAAAAGGCCTAAACATGGAAAGTTTACTTTCTAATGTTTGGGTCTTTTAAGATTTGATAGACTGCCAGTGGCAGGCTATGGGATATTTAATCCCATCGGGATCACAAAGATTAACAGTCTCAAACAACGAAAGTTTGCTTTCAAGTGTTTGGGACTGTTACTTAAGTGAGTCATCACTGTTCTTTAGTTTTTTCGTACAGTTTGGTAACTCCATATACTGCTGCATAATAATCATCTTTATCCATCCACTCTATCCAGTTTGTAGAATCCTGAAGTATATCCAGCAGATGTTCCGTGGCATTATAATATCTTTCAAATGCCTTGACTTTAACACCTTGTTCATGCATGTACTCGTAAAGAGGAGCAGTAGTGCTTCTGACAGAAAAACTTCTTCCTGCCCATACTCCTAGTCCAAAACACATCAAAGCTATGATAATCTTAGCTGCAGTTTTCTTACGCTCTTTCGTCATGTTACCGTAAATCGAGCATACCTTCTTTATTATCGTATTTAATATTTTCATTTCTTTTTCTAATTACAAAAGCAAAAATACACAAATATTACGAACTCTACGTTCATGGAAATAAAAAAATTAGATTTTTCCCACTTCAACTAAAACCTAGTGCTCCAAAATAAAATCCATGAATCTACCGGCTACCGCTGGTATCTCTGTTTCCCCCTCGCCACATATTCTTGAAGGGTCATAATTAATTATTCTCGTCAGTATTTCTTTTGAACGCTCTACGTCCTTCTCTATTGTATTGTGGGGGCAGTCCTTTCCTATATAATAAAGATATGCCAGATTGTACAGGCATTTCAATGAAGGATTCTGTTTTCCTTCAACCTCCTGCAGTAATGCAATGGCCTCATCATATTTATCTATATTGCTCCAATATACAGTAAACAAATTCAGCATCGCATTCTGCGACCCCATGGATACTGCCTGTTTCAAAAGTCTGATACCCTCTTCGTCGTCACGTTCATAATTACAAGCCAACACCCCCAGAATGTTTACAGCCTCACATAATCCATCTTCCATTGCCTGCCTATAACATGCTTTGATTGTCTGAAATGTTTTGTTATCATATTCCTGCAGATTGGCTATATGAATCCAGTTACACTCTTCGGCAACCTCTCTTACAGAACAAGGCGCAAAATCTGGTGATTTAGGGGTAAACATAAGGCCTCTTACCTCACTAACCTTGTCGGCAGGAAGAGATTCAACATATTTTGTCCCTTTCAGCGGAGTTAAATTATAAAAGTTTGTCAGGCCCAGCAGTTTGGGGTAATAAAGTGGTTCACCCCTTAGTATCCCGATGCTATCACGAAGTCTTTTTCTGCTTCCTGCAACAAACTTGAGATTTAGTTTCTCCAGTTCATCTTTTGTGATGTAGAAAGTAAAAGCGCTTAAGCGATCTGCCAGTTCTGGATACTGTACTTTCTCATGCTCAAATATCTGTTTCACGAGTATATCATTTTCCTCTACCATATCCATATACCAATACCATGCATCTGCTCTCATTGGGCCATATAGCGCAAATCTAACACCTGCAGGTATCATGTATTCACCACTTCCTGTATATGGTGCAGCGTAATGTACCAGATAATGAAGGATTGTATTCTCTTGTAGCTCGAAGATATTCTCTTCTATCTTCAGCAAAGCTTCTAATTCTTTTGTAATTCTCATTGCAATTATGTTTTATTACTTACTTGTTTTTCTAGAATAAATCACCATGTGTTCAAAATCCAGAATCCACTTGTGTGCCAGCATAAACTTCACACCTATTGCTCCACAGATTGGTGTAATCTCATCATTACTGTTTGTAGAAAAATAATCCCTATCCATCATGATGTTTACAGTATCGCTCACCTCAACGATTTTAAATCTCTCCTCGTTGTCGGTCATGCTAAACAGAGGAAGTGTGGCATGTGCTCCGCGTGTCATGACAGTTCCCGATACCATCATTTTCTTGAATACCTCGTTGGTTAATTCATACTTCAAGAATCCTTCCTCGGCGGTTTTCTGGGCAAACGTGCTTATATTGCAACCAGTATCCGCCACACACAGAAACTGTTTCTCTCCATTCAGGATGCCTACAATAGGTATTCCATAGGTCTCGAAACCATATTGCATTGGCATGCAGTAATCCATTTCAGAGAAGTCGAGACTTTCGTTCTCGTATGTACGAAGGCATCTTTTCTCGAAATCCACAATTAGCCCATGCTTTACCAGGAATTTCATTCCCAAGATACCAATCACACAGTGTGCCTCAAAGAAGGAATAGAAATTTATGTTGTGAGTAATACAGAACTCATCTGTCAGGTTCTCGCCATTCAGTCTGAAGTTCAGGTTAACCGATTCCGTCTTTTCTCCCTTGTTGTCTAGCGCAGTAAGATTATGCTGTTTACCAGTAAAACAGTTCTCATCGATAAACTGCACGGCAAATTCATTAAACAAGTTCTGCTGTGCACCCGAATCCACAAAGAAGTAGCCTTTCTTATAGGTTCCATCCTTACAGGCAAACTCTCCATACACAAAAGGCAGGTTCTTCTCCTCAATCTTGCAAAAGGGTAAATTCACTTTCTGTTCCATAGTATTTAAATTTGTTCGTATTATCGCATTATCAGTTCACGCATTTCGTCATAAGTAACATTACAGCCAAGTTCTTGTCCTGTCAGCAAGGCCGTTGCCATGTCGTTTTTGGTTTGTTGCAGTCTGACAATCTTTTCCTCAATCGTATTGCACGAAATCAAATGATGAATGGTCACATCGCGGTGTTGACCAATTCGATATGCACGATCCACAGCTTGTTGTTCTATAGCAGGATTCCACCACGGATCAAGCAGTATCACGTGGTTGGCAGCCGTGAGATTTAGTCCCACACCACCAGCCTGAAGACTTATCAGAAACACCGACACCTTCCCTCCTTGAAATTGATCTACAAGATTGGCTCTTTGCTTTATTGTTGTTGTTCCATCTAAATACAGATACTTTATTTCCTTTTCTTTAATTTTACGCTCAATCATCTTTAGGAATGAGGTGAACTGACTAAACACAAGGATTTGTGGAGACTCTTCAGTACTTAGTATTCCGTTAACAAGTGATTCAAATGCCATTATCTTCGATGAAGAACCATTCCAACTGGCGTTTTGAAGTTTAATGTCGCATGCAGCCAGTCGTAACTTGGTAATCTCCGACAATATATCAATATTAGCTTTATTTCCCTTATCCTCTTTTGCCTTTGCCGCCTTTTCCTGTGCTTTAATCCTTATATACTCATAGGCTTCCATTTCGCCTTCGCCTAAATTCACCAGAATAGTTTCTTCATTTTTACAAGGCAACTCTTTTGCAACTTCCATCTTTGTTCGGCGCATCATAAATGGTGCTATGATCCTTTTTAGCAATTCCTAGCGATCAAGGTCTTGCGTATTCATTATTGGGTTTGCATACTTCGTCTTAAACTGCTCAAAACTTCCTAGTAGTCCTGGGTTGGTAAACTGAAATATATTCCACAATTCACTCAAGTTATTCTGTATAGGAGTTCCAGTAAGCGCTAGTTTATAAAGGCTCTGCAACTCCATTACAGCCGAAGATGTTTTGGTCGACTTATTTTTAATTGTATGAGCCTCATCCAAACAAATAACACACCACTGTTTTTCCTTCAGTTTTGGAACCTGTGAAACAATCAAGCCATAGGTTACAATCAGTACATCTTTTGCTCCGACATTCTGAATAATGTCATCTTTTGCTTTCGTTGAATTTAGTATATGAGTCTTCAGTATTGGTGCAAATCGGTTGATTTCATTCTCCCAGTTCTTTGCCACAGAAGCAGGAGCAACTACCAGCGATGCACCTTCTTCTGCACGAGAAAGCATGAATGTTATTGACTGCAATGTCTTTCCCAGTCCCATATCATCAGCCAGGCATGCTCCTGCCCCCCAATGAGCCAGGCGCGACATCCACTGAAAACCCTCGTTCTGGTAAGTACGCAGGTGTGCATTCAATGATTCAGGAATATCAAAGACTATATTCTTTGATTCTTCTATTTTCTCCTTGCTTTTCAGCAAGAAGTCGATATTTGCTTCATTTGCCAAGTCAGCAATCGCATCCGAGACTAGTGTTGCAGCCAGCTTTGAAGCCTTCAGTTTGTGTCCGCTATCATTAAATGCCGATGAAATCTTCTTTAACTCGTCTCGTAACTTATCCTGAACCATCACATAATTGCCTTCATCAATTTGTATAAAACGCCCATTCTGCGACAAAACCCCACTAAAGAAATCACGTATGTTTATCATGCAGTCGTTGTTTACTACCACATCCCCCTCCAGTTCCAGCCAGTTTTCTTTTTGCTTTACGTTGATTCTGATATCTTTCTTGTTTAGTTCCTTAACATTTAACCTTGCACATTGCCATGATAATGCATAGTTATCACTATTCTCTGAAACAAACTCCATCAAAAGAAGCAGTTTGTCAATCTCAATACTATAGTTTCTTAAATTATCGGATATGAAGTGTACAGAACAGCCTACCTTTTGAAAATAATCATATAGTTTTCCTATGTTCACCCGTTCACCATCCATATTGCGCTGAACATGTATCCTTTGGCCATCAACCACCGCTTGAACCATTTCACTGCCTTCGCCAGGATATAGATTGTGTACCACACCATCAATCGGATTTGCCAGAATCGATATTATTCTTGATGTCTTGACATTCTTTCTCTTTTCAAACACTGTTATTGTGAGTCTTGAACTACCCGTTATTGTAACCGGTGTACAACCAGCCGCATAAATATCACCCCTAACCTCAATCTCATCCTTTAGCCCTAGACATAATTGATGCAAACGCTCCTCATACAAAGAAGCATATTCCGTATCAGAGAGAATCTGTTGCAATAAGTTCTTTGCAGAATCTGATATTGTTGTATATAGCACCCGTCCGTCAGTTACTTTGCATATAACATATCCTGAAGCTGAAATTTCTGCCTTGCTTATGTTCGAGACAACCCTAAACCCAACTTTACTTTCGAGCACCTCGATATATGGGGTAAAGAAAACAGCCCTGGAAGGCGAAAAGGCCCCAGATATAGATGTATAGAGTTTACCATTGTTACTTAACATTGGCAATATCTTGTCAAGAACAAACCTATAACCTGATGCTTTCCATGCACTCCATATCTGCCTGTCAACATCAGTCGCGTTCCTTGTACCAATCTTGCCCCTCATATAGTCGATAACAGGTATTTCCCTTAATGAAAATTCCCCTGTTGTATTATTTTCGGATTTAACACATGGATACAACTTACAATCCGTGTTTATAACATAGACAAGCGACGTTTCTGTTGTTGTTTCGGCAGCAGGTTTATTATTCGACGCCACAGCAGGAACACGGATATATGAAACCTGACTGTCTATATCAGGATTTGGGTGAATGCGAGAAATAAAGGGAGTTGCTTCAATGGCACATTCATGCCTTAATATCCACAGATTAGGAATTGAAACGTTCTGGTTGTTTATTCCATAGTTTCTTCTCATCACCTTACTCAAGACAAGTGCAATTTGCAACCATCCCTGCGCACGAGATGCCAGCGCTCTTTCACAGAAGGTTCGCAATGTAACATTATCAACAACATGCCTGCTGTCTTTATAATAGGTAGCCAGCAATTTCAAAGGCAGAGCCTCTGTCTTCATTCTAAACGACGACAAACCTGCTATATCATACAACTTAAACCTATTATCACTATTGTCATATAGAATAAGTGATATGGCATAGAGATAATTACATATATAATCATCGAAGAATACATTTTTCTGCTTTCCTACCAAAGCCTTTTGAAAGTTTGAGCAGGCTTTTGTATAACATCCTTCTTTCAAATATTCCGTACCATCAACAACCCACCTATGCCAGGTGTCTGGCAAATAACTATTCTCTGGCAAATAGCCTTTTGCAAAATAAGTGTATAGCAAAGTCATGGTCCATTCTGATTCAGCCCTTTCTTTGTAATTCTCATTATTACTCCATGCCTGCAGTAACGAATCACTCACATCTACATCATGTTTCAACAGCCATGGTAAAAGAATCTGCACAAATGTCTGGAAAGTAGTAAATGGCATCAGGCACATTTCCTTCTGGAATAATTCGTTCGTTATGAGCGGACATAACATTGGCAGCAGTAACTCTGTGTCGTAAGTTATTTCTCTCCGCAAGAAAGTTGGTTCGTGCCTGAATAGTGCTGAAACAAACTCCAACCCATCCAGCTTTGGGGATATTTTCCCAGTTACACAAGCATCCTTATAGACATTTATCCATTCAGGCTTATGCTCAACAAGCCATATCAGTATCGGCATCACCTCGGCCGGAACTACTGTTGAACTATCCTCTAAAAGTTTATTAAAAAAGAGTTCTCTGATAATAGCTTTTACAGAAAGTTCATCCATGTCAAACACACGGCAGAACGAAGACAAGGAACGTCCTCCCTTGCAATTAGCAGTATAGGCAAGAAATCCCAACACTTTTAGTTGGGATTCCGATATCATATTTTGCAGGTCGTTGAAAAGCATCTTGCAGAATAAAATTAGTAGGGAGTATTTACCAAGTCATTGATGTAGTATTCCAATCGGGCACACGTTTTGCTTTACACCGCAAAAGTAGTTTATCTGCATCAAAAAGCACCAGAAAATAATCTGCAAAAACGTACTGCAAGCCTTGCAGAGAAAGACAAACTTTTCAGTTTTAACAACTTAAGTAGCACACTCAAACCGTCGTCAAAGGCAACATCAAACTAGAGTCGCAGGCGTCATCAAACCGTCGCGCAGCGACATCTGCACTTACCACAATGGCTTCGCCACGCTTACCCGTTGGCATAAAACTTTGCATATCGTCGGCGTATTTGTTCTTCATGGCAGTGGTGATTGCCGATCTGATTCTTGATAATTTTTCGTTGATACTGTTGTTTGTTGGGTCGCACAGCATATCAATATTCTCCATCTTGGCTTTGCTGCCTGCTATTGCCTGATAGTATTTCCACAGTTCGTCTTTGTAGTCAACCATATTCTTAATAGCTATACCCTCGGGATGGTTTAACAGCACAAGATACAACACCCTCGACAAAGTTGGCATCTTGATTTGTGCCAGCACACTGTGGCAGTTATCCCTTAGTGAAAGCTCATAGTCGGAAGAAACATACAGGTAACTTCCCGATGGCAGTTGAGGAACCATTTTTTCACGCTCGTGTACAGTAACAATGCTCTTTCCCCTTAACAATGCAAAAAACTCGCGGAAAGCCCTTGGCCAGTCGGTTCCCATACGATAGGGAAAAAGAATATACTCATAGTTGGTATGATCTTCTACATCATCCAAATTAGGTTTGTATAACAAAAAGCCAGCACAGTCATCGGGCAGTTTCTCGCACGGAACCATTGCCTCCCAGTATTCCTGCGCCCTTTTCTCGGCCAGGTAGTTTCCATTCCACCCCTCGTTCACCATCAGCCTGCCATAGTCATTGTAATACGAGCCAATCCTGTCGTGCACATCGTCAAGGGTATTCAGGTGCGATGGCAGATAGGTAAAGATAAAGCCTGCCGACTTAAACATGCTGCGCAGCGGAACCAGATTTTTCGCAATGTAATTATTCAGTTCGGCATGGCAGCATTTCTCAAGGAAAAGCACCTCGCGCTGCGTGCCCTGTATCTTTGTATTGTTAATCTTGATGGGTATTGTCAAAAACAGAAAATCCTCGGCCTTGTTCACAGGTCTTTTGGCAGGCAATGCCTCAGCACCCCTCTCTTTTATATCCTCTTCATCTATCTCGAACAACTGGTCCGAAGGAACAAATCCATCCACAGAATAAGGAATATGCTCGGGCACAAAAGGTTCGGGCGACTTATTATCTTTACAGAATATAGAATCCAGGCGCCTTGCATGCCCCTGAACCATCACCCGTTTTGTCCGTTCTGCATAGTTCATTTTAACCAAGCTTCTGCATGTATCAAGGTTCTGCAGCATTCTGTCAATGCTACCATACTCTTTCAGGTCATCGGCAGCCTTCATGGCAGCCTGTTGCATCTTCTCAAAATAACGAATAGCCGTGTGGCAGTAGCCACTCTCTACAAGAATGCAGCCCAGGTTCAAGTAAATAAAAAAGTCGGTTTCGGCACCCAAGGCCTTGAAATAATACTCGCAAGCCCGGTTAATGTCCATTTCACAAAGTGTGCCATACTGATAAGAAATCGCCACCATAAAGCAGCCCAGTTTCTCACCGCAGTCGGCACCACGCTTTAAAAGGGCAAAGCCATCCTGCGTTCTACCTGCCGTGTATAATGATGCCGCGTTATCCACCATGCACTTAGGACACCCCATTTCAATACCCTTTTCGCGGTATCTTTCCATATCTTTCGAAAAAGGCGAAATCGATGCCAAAACCGAGTATGCCCCAACCATTCCATGCCTTTTAGCCAGCTGCAGCAAATCCTTCTCCAGCAGCCTCCTTACCTCCTCGTGCTCATCATCAATAAACCAGGCGTTATCGTTCTCTTTCATGGCATCAATAGCACCGGCAAACGGTTTGTATTTCTCGGGGCCTATCAAACCATCGGGTTCTGTTATCTGCTTGTACACATCCGCATCCACAGGATAAAAATACGTTAGCATTTCCGGGCCCACATTGTAAAAGCTAAAGAAAGGCGAAGGGGTATCCTGCACCACCTGCGCAGGCACCTCAGGCATTTCAAAGAATGCCTCTTTGTTCTTTGACAAACGGGCTATTTTTTTATTCAGTATTAAGTTATAAGCTATGACAAATAATGTTTCAAGCGTTAAGTATATCAAACAAACAGGCGGTGCCAGTGCAACTATTCCCAATACAGGAACTAAAATCAGTTCCCAAACCGGTTCCTTTCCTGCAACAGAAACAAGCAGCCACGTCCATAAAGCCCATACCACAAAGTATAACACAACAAGCGGATGCCTCAAAAATTTATTCTCGAATCTATTTTGGCAATAAACCTCGGGAATAAACTTAAAGCACTTCAGTCTCCTTGCCTCAAGTTGCAACCACCTGCAGTAATATTCATCATAATGCGCCATTTCATCATCATCTACCATAGCCATCATAGCACACAAATCCCGGGTTGTGTGCACGTGGTAATCCAATGGTCTCCAGCTTCTGATAAAGCTGCTACACTTATTCTGCTTTGATGATAACATGTGTATGTCTGTTGTCCGTTGTCTATTGTCTAATCATTTCCTCTCTATCAGACTAGATGCCAAACCATCGGCCGACTGGATAAGGGTTAGCAGCGGACAGATGTCCTTTGCCTTGTTAAGGTTTCCCTTTATATCAGCCGACTGGAAAGGCAGGTCCCATGCCGACATGTGCCAGCGAATGGCCATAATCTCGTCGTCGGTTAGTTCAAAGCCCCATCGCAGCAGCATGATAACCGATTTCTCACCATGTCCCAGCGGAAAGTTGGTATAATCTATGTCAAAGCCAGGCACCTCAGTCCATATACCCATTCTTTTCTCTTTCTTGATGGCAGGCTTATAGATATCTGCCTTGCACACATCATGCAGCAGTGCAGCAATAATCACACTATCCATTGGCAGCAGTTCGCGCAGCGAATCATCCATTGCTATCATGGCCTCCCTCACCTTCAGGGCCACCTTGCACACGTTTACCGAATGCTCCACCAATCCACCCTCGTAGTTCAGATGAAACTTAGTGCTGGCAGGTGCCTTGAAAAATCCCAGTTCCTCTAACTGTTCTATAACGTAATCACATTCTTCTCGCTTTGTTGAAAGCAGAAGGTCTTTAAATTCCTGTTGATAGTTCATTGCGTTATTTTGTTTGTTGGCATGACAAATGAATAGTCTCCGCAAAAATATAAAATAATAGCGAATTCTTTGTTCGTATTTTATAAAAAAGATTACTGCTATATGTTAATGCCGAAAAAATTAGTAAGGAGTATTTACCAAGTCGTTAATGTAGTTTCCCAGTCGGGTTAACCAGGTTTTCTTGGGTGTTTCCTCTGGTTCTTTCGTTTCTTGATCTTCTAGTTCATCTTCTTGCTCCTCTTGCTCTTCAATGACAGGAACTGGCGCTATAATTTCTTCGGGAACACATTCTTCCTTAACGGGTTCCTCTATCAGGGGCTTACGCACAGCAGTGCCATAATACTGGTTCATCAGCTTTGCAAAAACGCTCGCGTTGCGACTGCAGTTCCTCCTCCATGTAGGCATCGCGTGTCTTGTCAAAACCTGTGGCAATGATGGTTACCTTTACATCATCACCCAGCGTATTGTCCTTGTAAAGTCCCCACAGCACCTCGATGTCGGCCGATAATGTATCATAAAGCAGTTCACTTCTTCAAGTTCCGACACCATTACCGGATTATCATCACATGAATAGATAACATATAATAACCGCTGTGCCTTCTCTATCTCGATGTTGTTCAGCAGAGGTGAATTCAACGCAGCCGACATTGCCTTCTGTATGCGATGCTCACCACTTGCCCTACCTACCGACATGATGGCACCACCGCCATCCTTCATCACTGTCTGCACATCATGAAAGTCGCGGTTCACCGTTCCCTCTATCGTTACAATCTCTGCTATGCTCTTACATGCTACCGAAAGAATGTCATCCGCTTTTTGGAATGCTGCTTCTACCGACGTGCCACAGTCAGAATAAATCTGCATCAAGCGCTGGTTGTTGATTACCAGCAAGGCATCTACGTTCTTCTTCAGTTCTTCGATGCCATCCAGTGCCTTCTCTATACGTACCATTTTCTCGAAGGCAAAAGGCAGCGTAACCACCCCCACGGTAAGTATTCCCAGGTCTTTTGCCACCTTGGCAATCACTGGCGAGGCACCAGTTCCTGTACCACCACCCATACCCGCTGTGATGAATGCCATTTGTGTGTTGTCATCAAAAAGATGCTGAATCTTCTCTATGCTTTCTAGCGCTTTCTGCTTGCCCTTTTCTGGGTTTCCACCCACACCTAGTCCTTCGTCGCCTAGCTGAATACGCACTGGTATGTTGCTTTGCGACAGTGCCTGGCTGTCTGTGTTGCAAATGGCAAAGCTAACGTGCTCTACTCCCTGCTTGTACATGTTTTTTACGGCATTACTGCCGCCACCACCTACACCAACTACCTTGATAATGCCGGTCGACAAATCCTGAATCTCTGGCCATTCTATCTGTTCTAACTCCATAGTCTTTTAAGTTTTCTTGCGAAAGTAATACATGTGCACATACCTGCAAAATAATTTAGGAAAACAAGCCTTGTTTGCGAAAACCATTTTCCCATAAAAGGGAAAATATTTATCTTTGCACCAACCTAGAGCACATGGCAGAAAATCTCAAGATAATAACCCTTAGCGACCATATCCTGGACTGGGATCCCGGAGTGGTGGTGTATGTGGAGACACAGTTTAATCGTGAAATGAACGATTTCATTTGTCTTCACTTCTGGGAACTGAGTGTAGAGATGGCCCGGTTGGGAAGGACTTTCGTTTACTTCCCCCTACTAAAGAATCATAGCTGGCGCATCAGGCAGTTTGTGCGCGACAGACTAAACATAAAAACCCTAAAGACAGATGCCATTCTTAACTCCATGTATGCCAAGGCAGAGTTGGAGCAGATTAGTGGTCCTTGCCTTATCTGGCTTTCACAGCGTGAGAATGCCACAGGTAACTATTGGTGCTGGAGTCTTAACCATGAGAATCCATTTACGGCATTTACCCAGTTTCTTACCGAAATCTATGCTTCACAGATGCGAAACAACATGCTCAAGGCCGATAGGAAACTGTACAGACTTCGCGACATCTACAATGGTAAGGACAACGAAAATCCATTCGGTCCACGCGAGGTGTATATGCTTGATGATGTGCGCAACAAGCTTCAGTGCCTAGTAGATGGTGGTGTTCCTTTAACTACCATTCGCCCCCAGATAGAACCTGTTCAGCAACTTAGCAGATTGCAGATTACCGAGGATTTCCGTATTGTTCTAGTCGACTACGACATTGAAGTTGACATAAAGCCTATCAGCAAGGCTTTGTTCCTGTTCTATCTACGACATGCCGAAGGAGTCTCTCTTAAATACCTCACAGACTATAAGGAAGAACTAACCAAACTCTATTGCCAGGTATCAGGGAAAAATCCAAAGAACCCTCGTGTTTGGGCAACCATAGAACGATTAACCGATCCTTTAGACAATTCCGTACACGAGAAGATGAGCCGCATAAAAGATGCCTTCTATGCCTACAGAAACATACTAGACGAGAAAGTGCTGAATCAGTATATCATCAGTGGCGAGCAGGGCGAGAAGAAGAGCATCAAACTACCCCGTAACCTAGTACTTTGGAATAATGTTGTTATACAGACTCCTCAATAGTTTCTTGACTAAGTATTTCCACAAATGATTTTGGCAGACACACATTGTTCAGTATTACTGCATTTGCAAAGAGAGGAGCTATCTCTTCATCTTTGAACCCAGCTATACCGCAACCAATTCGAGTTACATAAAAGAACAATTCATCATGTTCCATTGCAAACCGAATAAATTCATCTACATAAGGTTTAATTGTTTCAACTCCACCTTGCATGGTTGGGATAGCATAGCTTTGACCGTGCAAACCAACTCCTTTCCCCCAAATTGCTCCATAGCGGTGCATTGCTGTAAGAGCAGCGCCACCACCATGCATGCCAGCAAGATTGCTGCCAAACACAAAGATTTCATCTTCTTTCAGAGAATCTATTCTGCCAGGTGTGTACATAGGTCGAGCAATCTCATTGTATTTTCTTTCGATTTCAGGTTGTTTCTTCATATCTGTTAACATAGTATTTATTTCATCAATATAGATAAAGTACGCCCCATATTCACGTACACTGTATCGTAAGATTCTTTTATACTTTCCTCTGTAATTTCTACGGAATATTCTTTTTCCAGCTCCTCTACATCTTCTTCAACCACACGTTCTACCAGTGCCATATCTAACATTTTTTTGATTCCAAAACTATAGCTAGGATCTATATATTCTGGATTTTCATCTTCGAAGTATTCACCTAAGGCAATAACATCTTTATGGCTCAACAGCAAATAAAACTCTAATGGTACTACCAAATTCACTTGTCCAGATTCCGAATTCATAATCTCCATCAATAACGTATCTCGGTTTATTACTTGTTTCCCCATTACTCATATTCTACATGTTTTTAAGTTCTTTAGATTATTGCACGGTCTGCAAGTAATCATAATAATCACTGAAATCAGAATTCAAGAAATCATTACTAATGAACATCGTATCTTTATATACTTCGTCTTCATCAGAACCGAAACTGAAGGTGCCATAAAGTTTGTAGCCGTCTGCCACTTTATGTATCTCTTTGAAGAGGCTGGGGAATACCACTCCTCCTTCTTCTGCCTGACGTGGATATGCCACATTTTTCAGGACAAACTCGCCATTTTCTCTCTTGAATTGAATGCAAGAAATACCGGTTACCATACTGCCATCTCCAAGTTCAGTGATGAGTCTGGCTTTCTTGTCCTCGGATAGCGAGTAGAGAAATCCATCAGGAGTAGCCACAAAGGACTCTTCCGAACCGAATAGTTTCACAAAGTTAAAATCATCGTCTTCAATTCCGTTATCGATAGTCCCAGAGTCTACAGGGTATTCTTCTGTGTTTCCACTTTTACCAAAGCATGCACACAAGGATACAGAAGTCAAAATAAGCAATAATGCCTCTTTTAATTTATCTTTAATATTTCTGCCATCTTCCATAGTTCTAGCGGTTTTATATGGTAATTTACTTGCGCTTTTACGGTTAGTTTTGCAAAAATATAGAATAATTGCGAATTCTTTGGTCGTAGGAGCAAAAAAAACAAAATGCAAGGCTTGCACAGCGCATTTTCATAAACCCCGAAACTATTTTGGATCTTTATAACGGAATGGTAGGCACACACAAAATCGAATCTGCTACTATTTTGGCTTCTTATCCTAAAAAACTTCCTAAAATCACATGCTTAAACGAAAAAATCCCCAATTTACGAGAAGGATGCCTTGAAATTCCACAATATACCCATTATCCCATTCCTTGATCATGGTATATCTTTCCAAACACTCTGGGGCTTGGAACCTGATATGCTGATTGCCAAAGTAGAAATGTGTCATGTTACCTTGACTGTTAAGTATGGCAGTATTAATATTACAGATTACCTTTCTTATTGTTTAACATAGTCTTAGAGTAGATGAGATACAGCAATACCTGTGAGAATGGCGATGGTGAAACTTGCGAGTGTTCCGATCAACACATATTCGGTGGTACGAATTTCCTTTGCCTTATTCAACTCGCCAAAACGGAAAACAGATTTTGCTGCCAGCAAGAAACCCACTCCTTCCATACTGCCAATGAGAACAAATGTGAGTATCAGGATTCGTTCAATATAACCGATCCACTGACCAGCATTCGGCAGACTCTGAGCGTTTGAAGACGTAGGAGTCCATTTTTCAAGAAACATGCCCAAAAGAATGGATGAGGGTTTTAGCATCAAAATATATGCTAAAGCTACTATCCATAGTTTAGCTGAGGAAATAATTGTTACAAATGGTATTGTATTACATTCATTGAAAAGAATGTTCCACAGAACAACAATAACTCCAACGTGACACAATTGATCAATAAGAAATGTAGTAAGCGATGGTTTGATATAATTGTATTTCGTTACATCAATTATGAAATGAGTAATAAAAATCACTACAGGAATAATCCAGCATGACCATTCTGCTACAAATAGATATGACATGCCACTATGAATTGCAGCATGAGGAGCTTGAAAACCAATGCCAGTAAATCCAGCTTTACTCTTTCCCCTATTTATCCAATTGGTTTGTAAGGCGAAGTCGGAAATAAAATGAGCACATAAAAGTTTTACAAGAACAATGTACGCTTCCATATTAGTGTTTGATGAATTGTGAAATATGTAATTTGTTATATTCTATATAGTCCTGGATTAACTGGATTCTGGCAGAAGTCCAATGTGAGTTGAAGTTCTGCTTTGTCAATCCTAAGTCTGCCGCCATATCTTTCTGTGTCTTAGGAAACAGCAATGAATGATATGCGACTTTCGCCTGTTTGACTGTCCATGAAGATACAATATCATCCGCAAAGCGTGTGACGAGTTCCATTGCTTTGTTGAATTCTGACCACGGTGTGGTTATAGTCAGTTTTTTCTTGCCCATAGCGTCAAAAGCCCTGCCTGACAATCTGAAAGCCTCGCCATCGCTGGTAACTATATTGTCGCTTTCGAAGGAAACATCACCGATTCCAACAGAAATTCTAGCATCCCAAATATCCTTCTTCTCGGGTGTAGAAGCTCTGAGTCTGGCTCTAAGTGCAACAGCCACAGCCAGTGAGAACTCTGGATTGTCCACAACGACCTGAAAACTGTCGCCTCTGTACATCTCTATTTTTACAGGAGTCAGTGGCAAGAAATCAGTGATACACGCATTTAATGCATTTACAACTGTCTGCCGCCATTCGACTGCAATATTGGTGGAGTTGACTAAATCTCCTGTTAATACACCTTTAATCATAGACGATTAATTATTTGACGATACAAAGGTAGCACATTTTCCTGATTAGGTCAAGTGATTTTGGTTGATTTTGTAAAATCAAGCTAATTTATTTGATTTTTACATATTGCGATAACTCTATCTTGCATAACCTAAATCTTATGATGTAAAATCAAGGTTTTTTACTTGATTTCAAAGAATCAACTGAATTAAGTTGATTTTGCAAGGACAGGAAAAAAAGGGAGAACTTTGAGCCCTCCCTTACGATGTGATTTCCAAAGCAATCTTCATAATCCATTAGACACTCTCTACAGAGAGTAGAAATGCGTCATGTTACCATGCAGGACGCATGAAGATGTGGTCGAAACCATTTTCCGGGAAATCATAATCGGCTTCCTTTGCCAGACTGATGATGATTTTCTGCTCCCTAGGGGTGATAATGCGGTCGCCCTTCTTCATGTCGTAGAATAAGGTTTTGCAAAATGCACTTTTTACATAACGCTTAAACTCATCCTTCTGAATCAGGTTCATCTTGCTGTACTGATTCTGAAA
>JAGHTY010000189.1 GCA_018065125.1 Candidatus Minthousia equi | reverse complement strand
TTGGTAATCGAGTCAATGAAGATGGCTAACGACATCGTTAGTGAGGTTGACGGTACAGTACAGCGCATAGCAGTAACTCAGGGTCAGAACGTTAATCAGGGCGACCTGTTGGTAGAAATGGTTGCAGATTTCGTTGCTTCTGAGGCTCCTGCCCTTACACCAAAACCAGCACCTGCTGCTCCAAAACCAGTTGAAGCTCCTGCTGCTCCAAAACCAGCTGTAGGTGCAAACACTGTAACAGCACCTCTGCCAGGAACTATCACAAAGGTAACCGTAAAGGTAGGTGACACAATCAAGGCAGGTGATACTGTATTATTGATGGAAGCCATGAAGATGGAAAACTCTATCACTGCAGAATCTGCAGGTACTGTAAAGGCTATCTTGGTAGAGGCTGGCGCACAGGTACAGAGCGGTCAGGCATTGGTTGAGTTAGCATAAAACAAACACTACTTTTTACACGTACTATGGTAAATAACAAATTGTTTTATGTGCTGACAGCCCTGCTGCTAATGGTGGCAACTCCACTGATGGCAGCAGACCTGAACATGACAGACGGTCTTACCAAGTTCTTCGGAGAAATGGGATTCACCTCATTCTTCGAAGGAGAAGGCTGAAGAATGCTGTCATGATTGGCATTGGCTGCTACTTGCTTTATCTGGCTATCCAGAAAAAGTACGAGCCTTTGTTGCTGTTGCCAATCGCATTTGGTATGATTCTTACTAATCTGCCAGGTGGCGGTCTTTTCCATACAGAATTATGGAATGGCGAATTTTTGAACCCAAGCAGTGAATACTACCACTCTTATGGTCATGTAATGGCAGAAGGTGGTTTGCTGGATATTCTTTATATAGGTGTTAAAGCTGGAGTTTACCCATGCCTTATCTTCCTAGGAGTAGGTGCCATGACCGATTTCGGCCCACTGATTGCTAACCCTAAGAGTTTGTTGCTGGGTGCTGCAGCTCAGATTGGTATCTTTGCTACTTTCCTGGTAACCCAGTTGGATATCTTCGGTTTCACTATGGAACAGTCTGCCTCAATCGGTATCATTGGTGGTGCTGATGGTCCTACAGCCATCTTCCTTACCAGTAAACTGGCACCTGAATTGCTAGGTCCTATTGCTGTTGCAGCTTATAGTTACATGGCATTGGTTCCTGTTATTCAGCCACCTATCATGCGTATGCTTACCAAAAAGAGCGAGCGCAAGATTCGTATGCAACAGTTGCGTACCGTAAGCAAGAAGGAGAAGATCATCTTCCCTATTGTAGTAGCAGTTATTGTATCACTGATTCTGCCATCTGCAGCAACTTTGATTGGTTGCTTGATGCTGGGAAACCTGTTTAAGGAAAGTGGTGTTGTAGATCGTTTGAGCAAGGCTGCTCAAAACGAGCTGAATAACATCGTTGTAATCTGTCTGGGTGTAACCGTAGGTGCTACTGCCAGCGCAGAAGCATTCTTGAACTTCCAGACTTTAAGTATCCTTTGCGTTGGTATCGTTGCATTCGGTGTTGGTAGTGCATCTGGTGTTATCATGGCAAAAGCCATGAACCTATTCCTGAAGAAGGAAAACAGAATCAACCCATTGATCGGTTCTGCAGGTGTTAGTGCTGTTCCAATGGCTGCTCGTGTTAGCCAAACAGAAGGCCAGAAGGCAGATCCACGCAACTTCTTGCTGATGCACGCTATGGGTCCTAACGTAGCAGGTGTTATTGGTTCTGCAGTTGCAGCCGGTATCTTGTTGAGTTTCTTGGGATAATACAAACTTAAGAACATAGAATAATCCCGTTCAATCAATGATTGGACGGGATTATTTATTTGTATCAAGAAACTAACTTCTTAATTATTATTTCACTAATTTATTGGTTGCAGAATCAGGAAAAACCACCTGAGGTTTAAAAGACTTAGCTTCTTCAAAATCCATCAGCGCATAAGACATTATGATAATGATATCTCCAACCTGCACCTTTCTGGCTGCAGCACCATTTAGACAAATACAACCAGAACCGCGTTCTCCCTTTATTATATAGGTTTCAAAACGTTCTCCGTTGTTATTATCTACAATAGCCACCTTTTCACCTGCAATCAAATTAGCTGCATCCATCAAATCTTCATCGATGGTTATGCTTCCCATATAATTCAGGTTTGCCTCGGTTACCTTAACGCAATGCAACTTTGATTTCAGTACTTCTATCATCATTGTTACACTCTCCTTATGCTTTGTATTTGATATTGTCAATCAAACGTACATCTCCGCAGAATACGGTAATGCAACCTACAATATAATCAGAACTCTCCCACTCTGCAACCTCCTGAAGATTATTTCCGTCTACAATCTGGAAATACTCCAAACGGAGTCCTTCAGTAGCATCAATGCTATTTTCTACGAACTGCTTTGTTTCACACAAAGAGTGTTCCTTAGCATATTCAAGACTTGCAAACAAGGTTTTTGAAATATTCAAGGCAGTTACACGTTCTGCAGCAGATAAACGAGTATTACGACTACTCAAAGCCAATCCATCTTCTTCACGAACAATAGGACAGCCACAAATCTCAAGGTTCAAGTTCAAATCCTTCACCATTTCACGGATAATTGCCAACTGCTGGAAATCCTTTTCACCAAAATAGGCTCTGTCTGGCTCCACAGCATAGAACAACTTACTTACAATCTGACAAACACCATTAAAATGACCAGGGCGGAAAGCACCTTCCATTACTGTATCCAATGGAGCATAGCTGAATTCGCGGGAATCTGGTTCTGGGTACATCTCCTCAACAGATGGAGCAAAAACATAAGTTGCGCCAACTTCTTCAAGCAATGCGCAATCAGCCTCTAAAGTACGTGGATATTTTGCAAGATCGTTTTTATCGTTAAACTGAGTAGGATTAACAAATACACTAACTACTGTTACGTCATTCTCTGAAACGGCGCGTTTTACAAGTGATGCATGACCATTATGAAGGGCACCCATCGTAGGAACCAATCCTATTTTCTTCCCTATTTTACGGGCTTCGGCCAACTTGGCCTTCAATTCCTTAATTGTGTTAACTAATTCCATTTCTTTTATTGTTTTTTCAAACCTAGTATCCGAAAAACGGTGCAAAGTAACCAATAATTTACCACATAACGAAAAAATATCATAAATAAATGCAAAGTAATTTAGTCAAATGATAAAATATAAGGTGTATATGGCTTTTTTTTAGTACCTTTGCACTAAATTTGCAAACAGAAAAATGAAAGCCAAGAAAGTACTATTCATTACTCAGGAAATTGTTCCTTACGTAGAAGAGAGCGAGATTGCAATTAACGGAAAGAAACTTCCTGTCTCAGCACAAGAAGCTGGCAAGGAAGTAAGAATCTTCATGCCTAAATGGGGTATGGTAAATGAGCGCCGAAACCAGTTGCACGAGGTTATCCGCCTTTCTGGCATGAACCTCATCATTAACGATACCGACCACCCACTTATCATTAAGGTTGCCTCTATGCAGTCTTCTCGTGTTCAGGTATATTTCATTGACAATGACGACTACTTCATGAAGCGACTGAGAGCAGAGGATGCAGACGGAAATGAATACCTAGACAATGGCGAACGCGCAATTTTCTACACCCGTGGTACTTTGGAAACCGTAAAGAAACTGCGCTGGTGTCCTGATGTAATTGTCTGCCAGGGATGGATGGGTGCATTGGTTCCTTTCTACATCAAGACTCTTTACGCAGATGAACCATCTTTCCGTGATTCAAAGATTGTATACTTGGCTCAATCAGAGGAACTGAAGAATGACTTAGGGGCAGATTTCTATGAATGTCTGTCACACAAGAATCTGGATGAAAATGCCATCGACAAGGTTAAGAAGGCATCTTACAAATATCAAGATCTGATGCAAATGGCAACCGACTTCTCTGATGGTATCATTCTTGGTTCTAATAATATTTCTGAAGAAATTAAAGCTGTGTTCACACAAAGTGAGAAACCTGTACTTTCTTATCCATCAGAAGAAGAATTTGCTGCTGCATGCAACAATTTCTATGATGAGGTTTTCAGCATAGGTAAAAACGAAGAATAATTTGAAAATGAAAAAGGCCTTATGGTTTGTAGTATGCTGCTTCATTGGAGCATTCTACGCTTGTGATGATAGCACTTCCAATATAGGTATGGAAGTTGTACCCGATGCAGATCAAGTTACCATTACTGGTACAGCATACGACGTTAATGTAAAAACCCTTTTGGTAGATTCTGTCCTGGCACGTACCAGCACTTGCTACCTGGGCAATTATACAGATCCAGAAACAGGAACTAGCATACATTCTGATTTTCTGGCACAGTTCTATTGCCCAGAAGGTTTTGAATACCCAGAAGATGTTATAGGAGACGAAGCATTCTATACAGACCTTCGCTTGTACGTAGACAATTGGGTTGGTGACTCTTTGGCACCATGCCGTGTAAGTGTATATCCTCTTACTAAATCATTGGATAATAGTGCCAGTTATTACACTAACATAAATCCTGCAGATTATTACGACGAAGCTGCAGGTCCTATTGCTACCAAAACCTTCACCTTGAGCGACCGCCAATTGACCGACTCTGCTCGTTACGACAAATACAACTATAGAAATATTCGCATCACACTTCCTACAAGTGTAGGTACTGATATTATCAAGAAATTTAAGACAAACCCTGAATATTTCAAGAATGCAGAACAATTCGAGAAGAATGTTTGTAAAGGATACTATGTTAAGTTTGAAAAAGGTGAAGGTGTAATGGCTAATATTTATGTTACACAGTTAAATACCCATTTCAGATATAACGAAGTTAGAAAGAGTACCGGCTTAAGAGATTCTGTAGTTACCAGTATTGCTACCTTCTCTGCTACAGAAGAGGTTATCCAGGCAAATGTGATTAAGCACCAGAATCTTGAAAAACTTATCAATGACACAGAAGCTGCACACATCAAAACTCCAAGTGGTTTGTTCGCAGAGCTTACATTGCCATTGAAAGAGATTTCAACTAATGATACAATCAACTCTGCAAAACTGACTATAGACCGTTACTACACTCCTAGTGAAACTAATTATAAGATTCCAGCTCCAAAGACGATGCTGATGATTAGAAAGAAGGATTTAGAGACTTTCTTCACAAAAAACAGAGTGCCTGATAACGAAACAGCTTATATTGCCAATTATTCGAAAGACACCAAATACACCTATATCTACAACAACATCTCGCATCTGATTTCACATATCAGAAATGAAAGAAACAAAGGATTAAAGTCAGATCCTAACTGGGAAGCAAATAATCCCGATTGGAATAAGGTTGTTTTGTTGCCTGTGGTAGTAACTTACAATAGTAGCGCTACTCCTACTGTAATTGCCCTTAACCACGACTTGAGTATTACCTATACAAAGATTCGCAACAAGGATGTTAAGCTACAGGTAATCTATAGCAAGTTTAATCAGTAATTTTCTTTATATTTCCTATAAAAAAAAGAGGTGGAACTTATAATTCCACCTCTTTACTTTTTATTCTGTATCTAACTACTTACTTTTTTGCAGTAGTTTTCTTTGCAGGAGCTTTCTTAGGCTTTGCTTCTGCCTTTGGTTTTTCGGCTTTCTTTGTAGCCTTTGCTGCAGGTTTCTTCTTTTCTGCAACAGTTTCTTCCTTACCTACTGCTTTTTCAAGCTTTGCCAGCTTAGCCTTCAACTTAGCCAACTCCTTCTCCTTGCTCTCAAGTTCTTCACCTTGATTCTTAATAGTAGTAAGCAATGAGTTCAATTCCTCATTTTCAATTTCCGCAGGATACAAGCTGTTTACACGGCTAATGAAGTCACCTAAGATATTCATATAGTTAGTAAAGGCATCATATGGACCATCATAAATACCACGGTTCATACCTACACTCATTGGCTTAGTAGTCATGAAACGGAAGTTGTTACTTGCCTGCAAATAATCCCAATCCTGCTTGATACGGCGATCTGTACAGATGCGAACTCTGTCAGCTACGCTATACAATTTATTGAACGCCTCACGCTGCATAACATTACCCAACCAGCAAGAAACATCTCTCTCTTCATCTACCCATGACAATGGATAAGGAACATCCAAACTGCCTACAGGCTTCATCTTACTACAAATCTCTGATGGAGTTGAGAAGGTAATGCCACGAGCCTTTGCTGCTGCAGGAATAGCCTTCAAGAACTCTAGAATATTTGAAGACAATGGTTGGAATATACCCAAAGCACACAATTCCATGAAGATATTTATTACCTGCTCATCCTCTGGCAAGCGAGCAATCTTCTCAACATAAGAGTCTGCAAACAAAGGATATTCGTCCCAATCTGAGTTAGAGAAACGCAATGAGATATCATCAGACAACTTGTAGTCACGCAACAGCAACTTCAAGTTTGGATTCATGTTGCAGCTATATAAGTAATGTGGAGACTTCCAACCCAAAACGTGCTTAGCACCTTCGGTAAGCATACCCTTGAAACCCATTGCAGCAACCTGTGCACCAATTTCGTCAGAGTAAACCAAAGAAGAGTTACGGAATACCTTTGGAGTCTGGCCAAACAATTCCTTAATCTTCTTGCTCATGCGCTTAACGTCTGCCTGGAAGCACTCTTCGTTTGCCAAAGAAGACAAACCATGTGAATAAGGCTCTGCCAAGAACTCTACACAACCTGTTTCATTCAATTCCTGCAACTTTTCAATTACAGCAGGAGCATGAATCTCCAATTGTTCCATACCTACACCGCTGATAGAGAATGCAACCTTGAAATACTTGCCATTCTCTTTTGCCATCTGGATCAAAGCATCCAATGCTGGCAGGTAACTACGCTCAGCAATATCAGTAATGCTACGCTCGTTCTCGTAGTCATCATAGTAGTAATGATCACGACCTATATCGAAGAAGCGATAACGCTTCAGATGTATAATCTGATGAATCTCAAAATACAAACATATAGTTTTCATATCTGATTAGTCTATTTAAAAGGTTATTATTTTCCAATTAGTTCATCGTAATATTTGCGGATACGCAAACCTACCTTCTCCCAGGTAATCTCATCTACTTCCTTGATACCCTCATCGCGCAAGTATTCATAAAGCGACTGATTGGTACATACAGAATAGATGGCATCTGCCATTGCGTGAATATCCCAGTAATCTACCTTGATTACATTGGTAAGAATTTCACCGCAACCACTCTGCTTTGATATAATAGAAGGTGTACCACACTGCATAGCTTCAAGCGGAGCAATACCAAACGGTTCCGAAACCGATGGCATCACAAACACATCACTTGCCTTGTATGCTTCGTACACTTGCTTTCCTCTCTGGAATCCAGGGAAATGGAAACGGTCGGCAATACCTCGCTCGGCAACAAGATGAATCATGGCATTCATCATATCACCACTACCAGCCATACAGAAACGGATATTACGAGTCTTCTGCAATACCAAAGCTGCAGCCTCAACGAAATACTCAGGTCCCTTCTGCATCGTAATACGACCCAAGAAAGTAACAACCTTCTCTCCTGGCTTACGCTGTGGAGGAATTGCCTGATATTCTTCGTTCAATGGATACACAGCATTGTGCATGGCAATACACTTGCGTGGATCTTGATGATACTGATTGATTACGGTCTGTCTTGTCAATTCAGACACACACATAATGCAATCTGCATGATCCATACCATTCTTCTCGATTGAATAAACTGTAGGATTAACCTTACCACGAGAACGGTCGAAATCGGTTGCATGAACATGAATGCACAAAGGCTTGCCAGAAACCATCTTAGCATGAACACCAGCTGGATAAGTAAGCCAGTCGTGTGCATGAATGATATCAAACTGCTCTGTACGTGCCACAACACCCGCAACGATTGAGAAATTGTTAATCTCCTCGTTCAGGTTCTTACCATAACCCATATCAAAGTGCAGACAGCCCAAATCATTTACTGGCATATAATTAAAATCTGCATAGATATGATCACGGTATCTGTAGTAATCCTCTGGCGACATTGTTTCCAAACGACCCTTTACATAATCATAGTCATGGTCGCGCCAAGCAATAGGCACCTGATTCATGGCAACAATCTTCAGGAAGTCTTCTTCCTCGCCACAAGGATGAGGCAAGCAGAAAGTAGTTTCAACATCACCTTGCAGGCTCAAGCCTTTGGTAATACCATAAGAGGCAACAGCCAAACCACCAAAAATCTTAGGAGGGAACTCCCATCCAAACATTAAAACTTTCATTCCTGATCCTCCTGAGTATATTTGTTCAACAACATATAAATACGCAGAATCTCGGCTACGTTCATAGCAAATGAAACTGCACCTCTACCTGTGAATGGAGGGTTACCATCAAACAATTCTGGGATACTTGCCACACAGTGTGAAGTCATTTCATCCTCGTATCCAACCATCTGACGGTCAACATAGCTCACACCGCTACGGTTATATATCTTCAGGTATGCTTCCATATAGAAACCACCCAACCATGGCCATGCTGTACCCTGGTGGTAAGCATAGTCGCGTTGCACCTGAGGACCCACATACATTGGATTATAGCCACCGCTCTTTGGACTCAAAGAACGCAATCCCTTTGGTGTAAGCAATTCCTTGGTACATACATCCAGTACTTTCTTCTTTTCCTGCTTTGTCAATGGAGAATAATCCAGGGCAACTGCAAAAATCATGTTAGGACGAACACTCCAATCCATCATGCTGCCATCTACATAATCCAACAGATAGCCATATTCATTCAAGAACACATCATGGAACGATTTGGCGCACATTTCCGCTTCTTTACGCAAGCGCTCTACCAATGCATCTTCGCCACCTCTTTCTTCCAAAAGACTTGCCGAGAACATCAAAGCATTGTACCACAATGCATTGAACTCTACAATGTAACCAGAACGTGGAACAACAGGACGACCATTGGCTGTTGAATTCATCCAAGTAATTGCCTTGTCACGGCCATTACAATAAATCAGGCCATTATCGTGAACAAACAAATTAGGATGTTTGCCAGAACGCAGGAAGCCCATAATACGGCGAATCAATTCACCATATCTTTCACGGCAGTCGTCGTGAGAAACATACTTGCCATACTGCTGAATTGCCCACATTGCCCAAAGCAACACGTCAGGATGCTCCATTTCATAAAGTTTCACGCTAATAGGATTGCCACTGATGAGATCATCGATAGCCTTAGTAGCGGTTGCCATCATCTTATGGAATTCATCTATCTCGCCAGTGGCCAATGTTAATCCAGGCAGGGAAATAAATGTATCACGAGCACGAGCCTTGAACCAAGGATAACCTGCCAGGATATAATCTTCATCAGCAGTTTGGTTATAGAACTGATGTGCGGCATTAATCAAGCAGTGCTTCAAGTCGGTACGTGGTGTGCGACTTTCTATGGCACTCTCACACATTGCCTTCAAGGTACGTGATGGGATCTCAGAAACACCTGCAGAGAACACAATGCTCTCGCCCTTCTTGATAGGCACTTCGAAATAGCCAGGTACATACAAGTCCTCACGAGAATCATAGCCACGCTCCTGCTCCTTTGGATATTCAATGTTTCTATACCAATCTGGCATGAACTTGAACTCGTTCTTCTTGTTAAGCTGCATGTACAAATCAGGATAACCAGCATACATACAAGTCTTAATACCGTTATCTACCATGTGGTATTCACGGCTGGCAACGCCATTTTCATGTGTAAACTGTCTTACACTACGGAATGCCAGGAATGGGCGCAGACGCAATGTTGTTGCAGAATGTGCCTCGAGCAAGGTATAGCGCAGCAACAAACGGTTTTCGTGATGAACAAAGAGAACCTCTTTTTTCAGCAACACACCACCCACACGGTAGATGGTTGTAGGAACTTTCTCACAATCAAACTCGCGAATGTACTTGTGACCCTTTGGGCTGAAATTATTGCCCTGATACTTGTGTAATCCCAGATTGAACTCTACGCCATGCTGAACTACTGTTGCATCCAATGATGACAAAAGCACATGATTCTCATCGTCCAATTCAGGAACCGGAATAACCAACAAACCATGATATTTTCTGGTGTTACAGTCTACAATTGTAGAACAAGAATAAGCACCCGACCTATTGGTTCGAAGCACCTCACGAGGAAGCGATTCCTCAAGGTTGGTCATTACGGTTTTGTCAAATCGTAAATAGCTCATAGCGTTTATTTAATAGGTTTATAGATTTTCAATTAACAAGTAAATACTTTACTAGTCTTCAAAATTACTCAAAATT
>JAGHTY010000037.1 GCA_018065125.1 Candidatus Minthousia equi | reverse complement strand
CAGGAAGACTGCCGCCATTGTTCTTTACCAACTCTCGAAGACTGCCGCCATCAAGGTATTCCATAACATAATATGTGGTATTGTTGGCATCAAACACCTCGTTCACACGTACTATGTTGTCATTCTTATGACACAGCACCTGAAGGCGCTGTGCCTCAACACGGAAGCCCTGACGTGCCGTTTCAAAGTCATTACCTGCATTCTTTAAAGGGGTAACACTTATACCGTTATCTGCACGGTAGCACTGATTCTGGGGGAAATATTCCTTCACAGCCACGCTGACGTTGTTAATGATATTTCCAAAAGAAACTTTGGCTGTGGCCTTGTAGGTTATGCCATAGCCACCCTGACCTAGAACCTCTTCAATGGTATAAGGGTATTCGCCCCCGGTGATGACTGTACCCACCGGAAGGGCGAACTCTATTTTTTTACTTTCTGCCATTATTATATAATATCGTTAATTGTCTATGCGGGTAAGGAAAGTGATTAAATTGCCATTTACACGCATGTTCTGTAGTTTCTGGATTCTTAATTCGGCCTTGTCAAGGTCGGGCAATGCATTGATCTTCTTCTGATAGCATTCTGCCAAGTTCTTTGCCGACTCGGATGTTAGGCGTCCTTGTGCCTCGGCTGCTATATATAACTTGGCAGCCTTGGTATAATCTACTGGCACACCATTGCCCTTCATATAGCGATCGGCCAGCTTGCACTGAGCATAGCCCACGCCTGCCTCGGCTGCAGCATTAAGCAGTTCTACCGCCTTTGCCTCGTTCTTTGCACAGCCTTCGCCACGTTCGTACATAACCGACAAGTAATAGGTGGCCACAGCACTCTTGCCTGCTACTTTCTCAAGCATCTTCACACACTTCTTTTCGTTCTTCTTCTCGTAGCCATCCTCACGCATGCACATGGCTTGCATAACGGTTCCTTCTACATTCTTGGCTTTTTCTACCTTCTTGAACAAATCCATGGCTGCAGTATAGTCTTTTTCTACATAGAACTTGCGCAAGCCCTGCAGATACAGTGTGTAAGTGCCATTATTGTCATCGGCCAACAGTTTATCCATTTCTTTTCTATGGGTGCGCGAAGCCGATTCTACCAGCCACTGTGTAGCCAGGTAATAATCCTGTGCAGTACCTATGCCATTCAGGTAGCACAAGCCTAAAAGCCAGCGGGCATCGTCTTTACCATCGTATGCAGCAATGCGTGCATGTTCAAAGGCTTTCACTTCATCCTTTTCTGCCCCGTCACCATCAAAGTAAATCTGTGCCAGACGGGCATTTGCCATGGTAAAGCCATTCTTTCCTGCCATCTTATACAACTTAATGGCCGTTTCCTTATCCTGGGTAGTTCCCATACCATTAAAGGTGAGGTAGGCAGTATAATAGATAGCACCTACATGGCCTTTCGATGCTGCCTTCTTGAACCAAGGAAATGCCTTGTCGGCTTTTTTCTCATTCAGATATGCCAAAGCGGTCTTGTACTGAACGGTCGAATCACTAATCTCGGCTATCATGTCTTGATAAACATCGGCTTTTTCCTTATCTGCCTTAACACCAATGCCTGTGCCATATACTTCCTGAAGCAAGCGCGCACTAAACATGCTGTTGTTTATTTTCACAGCATCTTCATGCTGCTTAATCAAATCGGTTCTGCCTTCGGCAATAGCCTTCTTATAAAGCTTTGCTGCGGTTAAGGAGTCTTTCTGGGTTCCTTGGCCCTTTTGGGTGCATACTGCCAGGCTGGCTACAGCATCTATATTTCCCTGCTGTGCAGCATGTGCCCACCATGTATATGCCTTGCGGTAATCCTGTTTCAGGGTATCCTTGCCTGTGTAGTACCATTGTGCCAAAGTATTCTGTGCTGCTGCATCGCCATCCTGTGCCTGTTTCATCACTACAGAAATGGTATCGTTACTAGCCTTTGCGCCCTTCTTTACTACTTTCTTTGCTGGCTGCATGGCAACAGAAGCCAGTGCAACTGCCAGAAACAACATCAATATGCTTTTTCTTTTCATAGTTACCATCTTTAATACTTAGTTGAATATCTTTTTAAACCACGACAAGGCACCAGTAGCCTTACGTCTTTTTACCGATTCAATATCCGTCATGTCGAAGGTTGATGCTTCAAGTCTGCGAGTAGCACCATCAATAGGCTGTGGCTGTTGTGGTAACACATCCGACTCATCTGTTTCAACATTCTCTACATGTATAAGCATGCAGGTGTTGTTGTCGGTGCTGTCAAAGCTTTCCTTTGCCATGATGCCTATCTTATCGTCGATACTGGTATCATCGTCTATGATTTTCTCCAGTCTTTCATCTGATATACAGTGTACCACACCATCTGTACACAGTATAAACCAATCGTCCGAGCAAACGTCCATGTTACGCAGTACCGTGGCCATGTGACGTGATCCATCGCCTTCTACTGGCCCCATGTAGCGAGTAATAATATTACTCTTTGGATGGTTATGTGCCTGTTCTGGCGTGAGCAAACCCGAATGTACCATAGAATTAACCAGTGAATGATCGTTTGATTTATAGATGATGCCTTCTCCTGGTCTTATCTGGTAAATACGACTGTCGCCAATATGTGCCATCGTTGCACCTTTTCCGTGCAGTACCAATAAGGTCATTGTGGTAGCCATGTCGGGACTTGCTGTCTTGGCTTTCTTGTCCAGTGCATCGTATGCAGCATCCAATGCCTCGGCAAACATTTCGTTCGTGAAATCCTGAGTAAGGTCGGTTACCGACAGCTTCTTTGCAAAGGCTTCGCAAACAGTCTTACTGGCTATCTCGCCATCTACACACCCTCCTACACCATCACATACCAGGAAAAAACGCTGGTTGTTATTTGGTGCGTCAACATCTGGATAACGGTTATCCTCCTGATTATCGCTTTGTCCCCACTGACGGTATGAACGTGCTGAGATTTTTGATATCTTCATAACAATAGTGAATTATTTGGATAACTTGAATGTTAACACTGACCTGCCCATGCGGATTGTGTCATTGTCCTGAAGGTAAACAGTTTCGCCAATAGACTGGCGCGAGCCATTCAGAAAGACAGGGTTTGAAGCATTTACCACCTTCATCTTGAACTGGAAACCCACTTCCTGCCTAACCACCTCGATGGTTACCGACTGACGACTAACATAATCATCCTGCAAGCTTACATCCGAAGGACAAGAGGAATCCTGGCGACCAATGGTATTGATACGGTCGGTTCGCAAACGATAGCTCTTTGGTATCAGCGGACAACCTAACATGCGCGCCTTCCAGTGTAGTTCGCCATTCTTAAACCCACTGTCGGATATTCTAACCGTTCCCTTATGCTCTTTGGCTTTTTCTGATTCATCAACCGTATCGGTTTTCACATCTTGCTTCACTACAGGCAATTTCGTCTTTACGGCTACCTTCTGGGCACATTTTGTACAACGAACTACCATTCCACCTTCTTTTTCGGGCTTGAAAACGATGTTTTCACCACATTTAGGGCAAATGATATAGTATTCATGTCCCACACGGGCACTCTTACCCTTTACAATATAGCCTTTCTCTACCTTGGTAGTATCGCCCAATAGCTTTATATTAGCAGTCATAAGCAGGAATGATTAATCTTCGTCTTCGTCAGCATCTGCATCTACATCGTCATCTGAATCATCCTGATCATCATCAGTTTCCTCATCAGAATCATCAAACAACGAAAGAAGTTCGTCGTCATCCTCTTCATCATCATCGTCATCCAGCTGTGCCAGAAGCTCTTCGTCATCAATCTCCTCTTCATCATCGTCATCCTTCAACTGTGCCAAAAGTTCTTCGTCTTCGTCCGAAGCCACAGCAGTTGCAGCAGTAGCAGCTACACCTTCTCCAGAAGGTTGATCGTTCTGTGCCAAAGCAGAACCCTCACCAGTAGTAACAATATCCTCTGTAGGGTCATCGTTCTGGGCAACATAGTATTCAGGGCTCAGGTAACCTTCACCATTTGCCATTTCAAGAAGGTCTCCCTGGGTAATATTATCACCTACAGATACCAGTGTACCATCAGGCAGAATACCTTCATTATAGAAGCCATCACCATCTGCATCATACAAGGCAACAATAGTGCCATTGTAATCTACATAAGCTACGAAAGCTTCAGAGCCATCTTCCATGTACATCTTGTCGAGCTTTACCAAAAGCATGCTGCCATTGACGTCTTCAGGGTCGTACTCTTCCGATACAAGGCCAGCAACAATATCCTCTGGCAGTTCGCCTTCCTCTTCCTTCTCCTCACCACCAGAGTTATTGGTTGGTTCTTCCTTAACCTCTTCTGCTGGCTTTTCTTCCTCTACTGGCTTTTCTTCTTCTGCAGGTTTATCCTCGGTTGGCTTGTTTTCCTCGGTAGTCTGACTGGTAGTATTATTCTGAGTATTCTGTTCTGTAACATTTGCAGCAATTTCCTCAGCAGGTTTCTCTTCCTCAACCTTATCTTCGTCTTTCTTCTTAGGGAACTTCAGTCTTGCTAGCAATGCTGCTGCGGCACCACCTGCGGCTGCAACAGTTCCAACAGTTACCAAATTTGTTTTTAACGAGTACTTGCGTGAAGTCTTAGGTGCTTCGGCTAATTTCTTTGTATCCATATTACAATGTTTTTAATAATAATAGAATTATGTTAGTTTTGATAGTGCAAAGTTAAGCTTATCGACCAATGAAGCAAAACTTAAATCGCTATCTTTGATGAAGCCCCAAGGTTTCTTGACGAAACCACTGGGGCTACAACATGAAAAAGGTTATCTTATTCTTAACTGGCTTTGCCTATTACTACCATCGGGTAATTACAAGGTTATGAGTCGAAGATGGGCCAATGTACTGTGGATGCTGGTTTTCATTATGCATCACAACATCGGCATGTACAAATTTAAATAGTTCCATCAGTGTTACAACCTTGTCACCATCTGCATCGGCCATTCCACGTAACCCTTTCTTTAAAGCCTTAGTTAAAAGTCCATTGCCAAATAATGGCGATTCTGCAGACTCCTCCGTTCCACGGCTACCACTAATAATTGTTAAGTTTGTCTTTAGCTGATCCTTATAATTGTCGATTGCATTCTTTATCAAACCCGAGAAACAGGCATCAATCAGGCAAACCACATTGCCAGCCTTGGCTTTTGTTAGCATGCTTACCAGATGATCGAAAGAATATGGCTGACCCTCTACTGTTACCAAGCCACCGCCTTGTTCCTTGTAACCATGGCCAGAAAAATGAAAGATAATCTTATCCTCGGGTTTAGCTACCGAAAAAATCGTATTAAACTTCTCATCAATCTTCTGTGGAGTGGCATACTTGCTAGTCAAAGCAGATGCGTAGGTTGAAGGCTGCTGTTTGAAGATATCCAGAATCTCACGACAGTCTTTTGACGTAAAACCAAGGTTTACCGTTTCTCTTCCTGGAATGTGATAATTAGATACTCCTACCACAAACACAAATGTCTTCTGTGCATTTGCACTTATGCACAAAAGCATAAGTATAACAATTGTAGAAAATAGCTTTTTCATTGTATTATCTTTTAAACTTTTTATTTCTTACATTTACTACAACGCATGTCGTGAATCTCCGACACAGACAAGGTATGTGAACACTGAGGATTAGGACACTGAGCAAACAGTTCGAACTTTTCTTTTAGCTGTTTCTTCCATTTATTACCATCAATAAGTGTTCGGCACAATCCTCCTACTACACCCGACACCAAAATACGAGCCGACATCAAATAAGTACTAACATCTTGTTCAGCAACACCAAGGTTTAGTATCAGCGTCTTGAAAAAAGGAAAGCCCATGATGGCAAAGGCAAGAACTGCTGGTATTACTGCCGAAAGCAACTGAGCTCTTTTAATCTTTTTTTCCAGTTTCTCTAAATCTGCTTCATATTCCTTTGCCTTCTCTTCTAAGAAAAGATGCTCCTCTAGGAAACTGCCACTATCAACTAACTGCTTGGCATAAAAAGAACAACCAAAAGCATTATCAGGACCTAGTCTTAAAAATGTCATCGGTTTAATCTCTGACATCTGGATACGACGCATACTGCCATCCTCCTGCCTTATGTAAGTTCCGTTCTTAGATGCCTGATCTTCTATCCACCATCTATTCTGTTCGTCGATAGTGAGAATAGCATGTAATGAGCCAACTCCCTCGGCCTTTATCGTAAAGGGTTGAGTGCCCTCTCTTCCTATATCAATCCTTTGAGCCATGTTTTTCTTCTTTTGATTTTATGTGTGTAACAACAGCATTCTTATATGACTTAAGAATATTCTTTGGTAACACCAACCTTATTTCATTGGCATTACAATCGCCAAGTACCAGACGCTGTTTTAGAAGTTCAATCTTTTGTAAATATGAGTGATTGATGATATAACTACGTCCTAAACGAATAAAACGGTTTTTCTTACCGTTAGCAGATTTAAGTGCTTCTTCCAGTTTCGAGATTCCACAGGTTAATTCAATCTCTTTCTTGGTAATGTAAACTACACGGCTGTAATTTCCATTAGCCTGTACCACAGCAACTAAATCCGGCTCTATGCAAGCCAGTTCATCACGTGTATTAAAATATAATTTACCCATTTAGCATTATTGTTTTTCACGGTATTATTGCATGTCCTTTCTAAAATAAGGTACATTTGCAAATTTACAAACTATGCAAAAAACAACAAAATTATAGAGAGAATAATTTTATAATTAAGGAGAAATTATTCTCTTAGAATCTTCATGGCACAATCCAGTACCGAGGTGTCATCTATAACCACAATGCCCCCATCAGGACCTGGTTCAATATGAATGCCTACAGTTGAACCTGTTTCAAAGTTCTGCGCACCAAAGAAGTTACGCACGGTATCGGGCGCCATACCCAGTTCCTGCGCTATCCTATCCATGCTGCCACTTGGTAGCTGATCCTTTATCTTACGTAAATCGTTAAATGAAATTGTTGTACTCATGGTATTTTGTATTAATATTCATTACATGAAAAAACTATACATTAGTATGCCAAAGGTGTTAAGCACAAGTATTAATGCCAACGTGTTCAACGACGAATAATGATAACCGCTATAGGTATTCATATTCGACACAAAACCACCTGCACCCAGCCATCGCTTGGCAATATAACGATAAAGCAGATATACCAGATAACCCACGATAAGTCCCCAGATAACACCTACCAGCACATCGCCAGGGAAATGAACGCCCAGGTAAATGCGGGTGTAGGTATGAATCACGCTCCACGAGAAAACGGTGATAGTGAAACGTGTGCTATTTACTATCAAAGACAGGAACATGGCAATAGAGAAGGTATTAGACGCATGACTTGAGAAGAAGCTGTACACACCTCCCCTGTAGCCATTTACCATATCTACCAAACCTTTCAGGTCGGGATCCTGCGTAGGACGGAAACGATGAAAATAGGGTTTACAGATGCCCGACGACAAGCCTTCGGCCAGAAATACAGCCACGCCCACCAAACCTACGATTAGCAGAATCTTGTTCATGGAATTGTTCTTCATCACCACATATAAAAGGGCAAAGAAGAAAGGCAGCCAAGCCAATGTCTTGGTAGCAGCAAACATGAAATTATCCATCACAATAGAATCACTTCCATTGAGTTGCAGCAGCAATTGCTGGTCAAATTCTATCAGACTGTTTATGTCCATCTTTTTATCACGTTTATATCTTTTCTACATTCTCTGCTCTTAGCCAACCGCTCTTGCCATCGTCAAGGCGAACTTCGAGCCACTCGTTCATTGATGCATCCTTCACAGTAACCTTGGTTCCTTCGTGAATCACAAAGGCATCCTTTCCCGAATCACTTGGGGTGGTCTTTCCCTTGCATTCCTTTGTCATTACCACGGCTGTATTTCTGTTTAGCAACATCTGCTTCTGATACCATGCAAAGATATTTGCCAGCACACATACAGTAATGAAAGCTATACCTGCATAGAATCCAATCTTACGCCACAGCATATCCTTGATAAATAGGTAGATACCCAGCATTACCAAAGCCAGGATGAAGCATACCGTAGCCAGCTTTCCCCATCCATCTACGCTAAGGGTGTTCACGATGGTCTTGAACCAGGTAACCAGGAATACCTCTCCTGCAGGAATCATCTTGTCGATAGTCTTGTTACGTGCCAGTTCCAGATTATGACGAACCTGAGCATCACCCGGACTTAGCAGCAACGCACGCTCGTAGTTCAGGATGCAAGGTGCAATCTTCTCTAAACGGTAATAGCAGTTACCCAGATTGTAGTACACCTCACTACTATGCCCCTTCTGCAGCAACTGCTCGTATAGTTCGGCAGCCTGTGCAAAATGATCCTGCTGATAGGCGCTGTCGGCCTTTATCTTCAGGTCCTGTGCCTGCGAAACTACAGGACAAAGGATGAAAAGCAACACATATAATATCTTCTTCATAGAGCCTATTTCTTTATTGAGTTATCAATGTTCTCGATAATGGTAATAACCTTCTCGTAGAACCCATCCAATGCACCACTTTCCTGTGCAGGAGCAAAGCGTGCAAACTCGCACTCGTCCAAAGACTGTATCAACTGGTTGATCAAATCCTCATTAGGCAATACATTACCCAGTTTCTCGCGGATATTATCCTTGTTCAGGTCGCCTGCAGGAATGGTGAGCTTATCACTGATATAGCCATACAGCGCCTTCATGATTTCATCATAGAATGCTTCCTTCTTGTTTGCATCCAGCATCTTCTTAGCAGTCTGCAAACGCTTGCGGGCCATCTTGTTGGCCTTCTTTGTCTTCATGTGTGCCACATTTGCATTCTCAATGGCATTCTTGCGGAACAGTACTGCAATCACAATAAAGACAACCATAGCAATCAGATAGGTTAGCCAGTTGGTGGTTGACCCAAAATAGGTATCCAGGTCATCTGTGCGCAAATCCACATCCCCTGTCTTGATAAAGCGAATGTCGTTGTCATCCTCGTCGATAGATGTGGTATTCTTGCTGCTACCGGTGTTCTTTCCCTTGGCTATGTCCAAAGTATATTCATCCGACTGCAAGGTCTTGTAAGCATTGCTCTCAAGGTCGAAATAGATGAATGGAACCGATGGAATAGTGTACTTGCCAGGGTTACGAGGCACAAAGATGTATTCAAAGGTCTTTGTTCCTTCAATGCCATTACGAGTAAGCTGGGTTTCATCAGTAACCTTAGGATCGTATGCTTCAAAATCCTTTGGTGCGTTAACCTCTGGAGTCTTGATTAGCTTCATGTTACCAGTACCCGAAACGGTAAGCTTCAAAGTTAGTGCCTCACCCGACTTAGGTTCCTTACCTACCAATTCCGACTTCAGCTGGAACTTACCTACTCCACCCGAGAAGCCTGCTGGCTTAGCTGGCAATTCATCTACCTGGATATTGATAGCTGGAGCAACAATGGTCTTGTTTATCTCATTATAGCTGCTCCCGGTATTGAAGAATGCATCCAAAGGATCCATGTTTCGAACCTGCTGCATTACTGTAGCTTCGAAATCAATGGCAGGAATAGTCATCTTACCCGTTTGCTGTGGGAACAGCACATACTGTGCCCAGATGGCGGTGTTGTACATTGTTCCGTTATAATTCTCGGGCGTGAGCGACTTTGTCTTTGGCAATTCTATCTCCTGAACATGGAAACCCTTCAGGTCGGGCATCTTAGGATTCAGCTGCTCAAGGTTCACGCGTGAGTATATCTTATAGGTAAGCAAGATGGCTTCTTGCTCGTGAACATGTGTCTTGCTGGCGGTAGAGGTAATGAACAAGTCGTGCGACGTAATGGTTCCGTTGTTCTGCACAGGCACATTACTGCCACCACCACGATTGTTTCCGCCATTATGCTGACCACCCTGGCTGTTGCTTCCGCCAATGGTTACAGATACCTTGTTTGAGGTAAGCTTCTTGCCATCTACATTCACCGTTGCGCCAGGAATGGTGTAGGTTCCTGTTTTCTTTGCCGACAGCGTATAGGTAAAGGTTACAGAAGATGAAGAGCTGGCCTTTCCGTTTACATACTGATAGCTTGAATAATGCGACTCGTATGGACCTGCGATAACCATAAAGGCATCCGAGTTGAAATCGGGACCTTTAAAGCCACGAGGATTATCCGACTCAACGGTATATTGAACCCTGAAGTTCTCGCCCACCGACACCTGCGAAGGATTAGCCTTTGCAGTAAAGTCTTGTGCAAAGGCTGTAGCCAGTGTGAAAAGCCAAACCGTTATTATGCTAAATATTCTTTTCATTGTTTGTTATTACCAATCTTTCGACTTCTTGCGCCTTGTGCCACTTTGCTGCTGCATCATGCGCTGCTGCACATTCTTCTCTTCCTGCTTTACTGCTTCGAGCAACTGCTGAGCATTGTCTTTCGACATCTCGTTCTTTGGTTGCTGAGGTTGTTGCTGAGGCTGCTGCTGAGGTTGCTGCTTATCGTCTTTCTTGTCTTCTTTCTTATCTTGCTGGTCTTGTTTCTGATCTTGCTTCTGATCCTGTTTCTGGTCTTGCTGCTGTTGTTGCTGCTGCTGATCCTGCTGAGGCTGGTTCTTCAGTAACTTCTGACATAGCGCCAGGTTATAACGGGTTTCTTCATCCTTTGGATTAAGACGAAGTGCCTGCTTATATGCCTCGATGGCCTTCTGGTATTCCTTGCAGAACTGCAGACTCACACCCAGGTTATGGAACACGCGAGTGCCCTTGAACTTGTTCATGTCTTTCTGGGCTGCCTTCATCAAGAAATCGTTTGCCTCTACTACTTCCTTCTTTGCCAAATCCTGATTCTGTGAGCCAGAAGCCACTTCCATCATGGATTTCTTCAGCAAGTTCGTACCCAGGTCATACAACACGTTTACCGGAGCATTTACCGTATCCTGCAAATATGCCTTTCGATACTGCACATCTGCCTCCTCGTATTTATGTTCAAAATACAGCCTGTTACCCGCACGCAATGCTGCACGCATCTCCTTCTGATGATCCTGTGCCTGCAGCTGCATGCCCATCACCAGTGCGATAAACAGTCCTATGTATCTTTTCATCATCATTTTCTGAATAGCTTTATATTCTTGAACAATGGGTTCTTCTTTTCCATAATAATCATTTCAACCAGCAATAACAGCAAGGCTATCCAGCCAAATACTGCAAACTGCTCGTTGTATTCTGCGAAGCTGACAGCAAACTTTGCCTTAGCTAGCTTATCCAACTGCTTTGCCAGTGCCTCTTGTGCAGAATCGGAGTTGTCGACATGAATATAGGCTCCACCGCCAGCCTGTGCCAGTTCACGACACATATCCTGGTTCAGCTTGGTTACTACCACATTGCCTTCTTCATCCTTCTTATAGTCGCCTCCTTCGCCTGGAATCTTAAATGGTGCACCTTCATCCAAGCCTACACCCAGCACAAATACTGTCATGCCCTGCCCTGCAGCAGCCTTAGCAGCCTCAATGGCGCCACCTTCATGGTCTTCACCATCAGTGATGATAATGATAGCCTTACCCACGTTCTTCTGTGTGGTAAAACTATTCGAAGCCAGTGTGATAGCATCCTGTATGTTGGTTCCCTGGTCTTGCACAGATGCAGGTGAAATCTGATCAAGGAACATCTTGGCAGATACAAAGTCGGTAGTGATAGGTAACTGTGTAAATGCCTGACCTGCAAACACTACCAAACCTACTTTATCATCGTCGAAACCATCTACCAGCTTTGATACCAGCATTTTTGCCTTGTCGAGACGACTAGGCTGCACATCCTCGGCATACATTGAATTAGAAACATCAATACATATCAATGCCTCGATACCTTCACGTTTCTGGTTATCTACAGCAATGCCTTCCTGAGGGCGTGCAATCATGAATATTGCAGCAGCAATAGCTGCCAGCAACAAGCCAAACTTCAGGTTTCTACGCTTGGCCGATACCTCGGGCATGAGTTCCTTCAGCAGATTGACATCGCCATACTTGCGCAACTTGCTGCGCTGACGGAAATCCATCAGCACCTTCAAGCCTATCATCAAAGGAATGATAAGCAACAAGTATAAATATTCTGGATTTGCAAATTTCAGCATACAATCTTCATTTTAAGGTATTCTTCTCAATACCAGTTCACGTAACAACAATTCAAGCAACAATGCAATCAAAGCTGCCATGACAAACCAGTGGAAACACTCGTACTTCTTATTAAACTCGTGTACCTTCATACGACTTTTCTCCAGCTTGTCAATATCTTCATATACCTTCTCCAACTCTTCGTTGTTGGTAGCACGGTAGAAATGTCCATCTGTAGTCTGTGCAATCTGCTTCAAGGTGGTTTCATCAATCTCTACTGGCAGATTTACAATCTGGTATGAATCTCCTACTGGATATGGATAAGGTGCCAGACCATTCTTACCTACACCAATGGTATACACACGTACGCCATAGCTCTTGGCCATCTCGGCTGCAGTAAGCGGAGAAATGTCGCCCAGGTTATTCACACCATCTGTCAACAGGATGATGATACGCGACTTAGCCTTGCTGCTTTCCAGACGAGTCAGTGCATTAGCAATACCCATACCCATAGCAGTACCATCCTGAATCAGTCCACGCTGCACATCTTCACAGCCCATCTTCTTCAGGAAATTCAGCACCACAGCATGGTCCATGGTCATTGGACACTGTGTAAAGGCATCTCCTGCAAAGAAAGTCAAGCCTATGTTATCAGTAGGACGATTAGCAATAAATGACGATGCCACCTGCTTGGCTGCCTCTACACGGTTAGGTTTCAGGTCTTGCGCAAGCATACTGGTTGAGATATCCATAGCCAGCATGATGTCGATACCTTCTACTTCCTTGTTGCTCCAGTCTGTACGAGTCTGAGGACGACAAAGCGCCAGCACAATCATAACGTAGGCAAATACCCTCAGCACAAATGGCACATGAATCATAGCCACCCTCCAGCTAAATGGTGCATCAATATAAGCATGGGTATCAGGCACCTTTAGCGAAGGTGTTGTCTTCTTGTTTCCGATGATGTACCAGGCAATATAGGCCAACAGCGGAATAAGCAGCAACAGATATAATATATTCGCAAATGTCATACTATCACATTAAAAACATAAATGATAAACCTCCATGCCAATTCCTACCAAGGTGGCAATACAAGCCAATGCCAATAGGCAGATACCTCCTATCAGCAGCAAACGCGCAGTCTTTGAGCGTTTTTCCTCTACTGTCAGTTCGGCGGGTTTGTTCAATATGGTTGGATCTATCTCTATCTTAGTCTGGTTAATGAACTCTACAGCAGTAACCAGGTTCATATCATTCTCATTCAACTGCGTATTGTACTTGGCAAACTTTACCAAGTCGGCAGTTGTAAACAAGTTACGCAATTCGTCTAATGCCTGCTGGTCGTTCTCTTCGGTCAGTTTCTCAATGATCTCGGTAGAGGTCATCTCGGTAGCATTGAAGTTGTAACGCTCCTTTATATATACGCGCAAGGTATCGGTAAGACGGGTATAATACTCCTTCGAATCTTCCTGTGCCCATTGCTTTTCCTGCTTGATAGCCTGAATTTCATTGATTGCCTTCTGATGAGGTGGCAACTTAGGTGCCAACTTAATCTTGCGGATAATAGGTTTATTGTCCATTAAGCGCAGCACGAAGTAAACACACAGTGCTATCATTGGCAGCAACAATACCGACAGCCAGAAAGTAAGACTCCAGTCTTCCCATGCAAAAGGAGGATCGATCACATCCTTTGGAGGATAGAATGTATCGGGTTCATCCAGGTTTACCTCAACAGTAAACACCTTCAGTGACATTTCCTTCGACTTGTATGGTTTCTTGTCTACCAGTACTTCCATAGGTGGAATATAGTAGGCGCCAGAATCGAACGAGGTAATAAGATAGTCGCGAGAAAGCAGCTTGCGCTTGCCATCGTTCAACTCTTCTGTCTTCACCTCCGACATCTCCAGACATTCTACTCCATCTGCAATGTATTTCTTTTGAAAGTCGGGAAATTCGCACTGTGACTTAGCATCCGCACTTACCTGCAAATGAATCACGGTCTGCTCACCTATTCTAATAAGCAGCGTGTCAATCTTGGCATCTACGGTAACCTGAGCCACAACGGTACTCAGCGCACCCCAAATCAAACAGGCAAATATGATTAGTCTTTTCATCTATCAACTACGTTTGGCAAACAAATTCAACAATGCTTTCACATAATCCTGGTCTGTACGCACAGATATGCTGTCGACATTACTCTGGGTAAACATGCGCTGCATACGTGCCTGACGGTCTTTCCACCATGCTGCATGTGTGTTTCGCACCCTTCTTGAAGACGAATCAATGTACTGTTCAAAACCTGTCTCGGCATCCTTTACCTTAATGATGCCAACATCAGGCAATTCTTCCAGTCGGTGGTCGTACACCTGAATAGCAACCAAGTCGTTCTTGCGGTTTGCCACAGTCAGCGCATCCTTGTAATCCTTAGGATCAACAAAGTCGCTCAACAGGAATGCAGTACAACGACGCTTCTGCACATTGTTCAGATATTCCAAAGCCTGCTTGATATCAGTCCTGTTACTTTCAGCCTTAAAGTCGAGCAGCTCACGGATAATAAACAAGATGTGCTTCCTACCCTTCTTAGGTGGTATAAACTTCTCTATCCTGTCTGAGAAGAAAATCACACCAATCTTATCATTGTTCTGAATGGCCGAGAATGCAATGGTAGCAGCAATCTCAGTAAGCATATCATTTGATTTCTGCACACGGGTACCGAAATCCCGACTAGAAGAAACATACACCAACAGCATCAGAGTCAGTTCACGCTCCTCTTCGAACACCTTTACATAAGGGCGGTTAAAGCGGGCTGTTACATTCCAGTTAATGTCACGAACATCGTCACCATACTGATATTCGCGCACTTCAGAGAATGTCATACCCCTTCCCTTGAAGGCAGAGTGATACTGACCAGCGAAGATGTTGCTCGACAACCCCTTGGTCTTGATCTCTATCTGACGTACTCTTTGAAGAATCTCGCTTGTTTCCATTAAGGCACTTCTACCTGATTCAGAATCTTACTGATAATCTCCTCACTTGAAATATTGTTGGCCTCTGCCTCGTATGACAAGCCAATTCTATGACGCAACACATCGTGAGCCACAGCACGTACATCCTCGGGGATTACGTAGCCACGACGCTTGATAAACGCATATGCACGTGCTGCCAGAGCCAAGTTGATAGAAGCACGAGGAGAACCACCAAAGCTGATGTAGTTCTTCATGTCCTTCATGCCATATTTCTCTGGATAGCGTGTTGCAAATACAATGTCGGCAATATACTGCTCAATCTTCTCATCCAGATACACCTCGCGCACAATCTTGCGAGCTTCTACGATATCAGAAGTACGCAAAACAGGACGAACCTCGTCTTTCTCGCCCTTGATGTTCTGACGGATAATCAGCTTTTCTTCTTCCAACTTAGGATAATCAATCACAACCTTCAGCATGAAACGGTCAACCTGTGCTTCTGGCAGAGGATAGGTACCTTCCTGCTCGATTGGGTTCTGGGTAGCCAATACAAGGAATGGCTTTGGTAAATCAAAAGTATCCTTACCCAGTGTTACCTGACGCTCCTGCATGGCTTCAAGCAATGCACTCTGTACCTTTGCTGGAGCACGGTTAATTTCATCTGCCAATACAAAGTTAGCGAAGATAGGACCCTTCTTAACACTGAATGATTCATCCTTCTGGCTATAAATCAATGTACCAGTAACATCGGCTGGTAACAAATCAGGTGTAAACTGAATTCTGCTGAAATCTGCATCAATCAAAGATGCCAAAGTCTTGATGGCCTTTGTCTTTGCCAAACCTGGTACACCTTCCAACAGTACATGACCATCAGAAAGAAGACCAATCAACAACGACTCGATCAAATGCTTCTGACCAACAATGTGCTGGTTCATGCCTGTAACCAGATTGGTTACAAAAGCGCTGTGCTGCTCAATACGTTCGTTTAACTCACGAATATCAACTGCTTCTGCCATATTTTTATATTTAAATTATTCACTCTATTTTGGTAGCTCTCAAAGTCGCAAAGACACAAAGACGCAAAGTCACAGAGACCTTTTAACCTTTTAAACTTTTAAACCTTTAAACCTTTAAACCTTTACTTCTTCTTCACCTCTAGCTTAGGTATCTTCAAAACGGTTCCCACACTTACCAGATCAGGATTCTTGATGCGATTATATGTGCTGATATAGATAGCCATATCGCGCGCACCCAGATATCTCTCGGCAATGATTCTTACCGTTTCGCCCTTCTTCACAGTATAAGTTTCCTGCGTACCTACAATGTTATAGGCGCCATATTTCACCTGAGGGATACCAGAATCATTGGTTTCCTCAATTTGTGTTTTCTTCTCTACAGGTTTCTTCTCTACTGGCTTTTCCTCTACAACTGGCTGAGGTTTTGCTGGTTCCTGTGCCTTTACCTCTGCAGCAGGAACTTCCTGAACTGCTGCCAACGTATCTGCATTGGCCTTCTTCTCTTGTTTCTTTTCAATATATACCGTGTCTTTCACTACGGTTGGTTTATTAACCGAAGAGCCAAACACGCGGAAATAACCCAGGATATAACCAAGCAGCAATGCCATGACTACACATACAATCCATAGTGCAGTACGTGATTTCCCAGATTTTATATTATTGTTTATTTCGTTGTTTTCCATTAAGTTAGTAGCATTTTTATTAACATCTACTTGAACTGTATCTACCAATTTCACCAAGAGCACCTTCTGCCCATCCATCTGGGTTTCTTGCTGCACGACTACTGGTATTACCGGTTCTTCTGCTGCAGCCTTTGGTGCTTCCTCCGGCTTTTCTACAGGAGCTTCTGCAGTTTCAATAGGGGTTTCAGTAACTGTTTCAGCAGGGGTTTCTGCAGGAGTTTTTATAACTGTTTCAACAGGAGTTTCAACAGGTTTCTCTATAGATTCTTCTATAGGCTCTTCTATAGGTTTCTCCTCAGGAATTACCTCTGGTATTACCTTAGACACTACCTCGTTAGCTTGTTCTTGCTCTGCTGCAAAGCGCTTATCAACCTGCTCTAACTGTTCATCTGTTACTTCATCGTTCAGCACAACTGTCTCAAAATGTGCAAACGGACGGTTAACAGCCTCTTTCAGTGCATTGTCGGGAGTAAAGGATACTTTAGAATGACCCTCGATGACAATACGTTCACCAGAGTTTACATCTACACTCTCGCGATTATCTACACTTACCAGCTTAAAGGTACCCAGACCCTTAATTTTCACAAACCTATCCTTCTCCAATCCCGCCAATATAGTATCAAAGAACATACGGGCCACATCCCTTGCCTTTTCGGCAGAGATATTCTTTCGCTGGCTCAACACGTCTGCCAGGTCTTGAATCATGAACTTACCCTCTTTCATTTGAACTTATCTTTTATTGCAGCATTGGGTTTGAAGCTCAATGTCAGCTTTGGTGGAACAAGCATTCGTTGGCGGGTAATGGGTGAAACCACTACACGCTCGTTCTTTTTCTTTACTTCAAAAGAACCAAACGACTGAATATTAACGTCAGAATCATTGCACAGCTGTTCGGCGAGAATCTGTACGATTCCTTCCGACATCTCCGAAGCCTCCTTGGCTGTAAGGTTCGAAGCCTTTGCAAGTTCTGCTATGAAATCTTTATTGTTCAAGGTAGTATGTGTTTTATGGTATTCTCTTTTATTGTTTTACTCGCGTAGCATATAGATCGAAATCATCTGCACTGGTAATCCTTACCTGATAGAAGTTTCCTTTGCACAAGCGTCCTTCAGCAACAGGTATCAGTACCTCTGGATCTACTTCGGGAGAATCAAACTCTGTACGGCCAATATAGTAATCGCCTTCCTTACGGTCGATAATCACCTTCATCACCTTTCCAACCTTTGCTTCCTGCACTGTAGCAGAAATGCCCTGCTGTATGCGCATGATCTTACTTTGACGGGCATCCTTCACCTCCTGTGGAATATCATCCTCATACTTGTCGCCCGAATAAGTGCCATCTTCTGAAGAATAAGCAAAAGCACCCATTCTGTCAAACTTTGCCCAGCGTACAAACTCCTGTAACTCGGCAAAATCTTCTTCTGTCTCACCAGGGAAACCTACCATCAGCGTAGTACGGATATGAATGCCTGGTACCTCGCTACGCAGTTTTTCTATCAGCTGCATGGTTTCTTCCTTGGTAACAAAGCGATGCATACGTTCCAGCATGTGATTGCTGATATGCTGCAACGCAATATCAAGGTATTTACAAACATTAGGACGCTCGCGCATTACACGAAGCAAATCCATTGGGAAATGAGCAGGATATGCATAATGCAGTCGTATCCACTCTACACCCGGAATATCTGATATCTTCTCGACCAATTCTGCCAAACGCTGCTGTCCGTACAGGTCAACACCATAATAGGTCAGTTCCTGTGCTATGACCTGCAGTTCCTTTACGCCTTGTGAAACAAGCAGACGAACCTCATCAAGGATTTCCTCGATAGGACGCGACTTGTGCTTGCCTGTCATGATAGGAATTGCACAATAGGCACAACTGCGACTGCAACCTTCTGAAATCTTCAGATAAGCATAATGCTTTGGTGTGGTCTGTACACGATGGATATTATCGTTGGTTGGAGCCTGACCCAAATCATTCAGCAGTTCCTTCCAATTGAATTTGCCATAGAACTTATCAACCTCGGGAATCTCTAACTGCAATTCCTGCATGTAGCGTTCTGAAAGACAACCCATCACATACAACTTATTCAGTTTTCCGTTTGCCTTTGCCTGACAGAAATCCAATATCATGTTGATACTCTCCTCCTTGGCATCACCAATAAAGCCACAGGTATTAATCACCGCAATCTCACCATTAGGCCTTTCAGCGTCGTGCGTTACGGTATAGCCCTTTTCCTGCAGCTGATGCATCAGCTTTTCAGAATCTACCAGATTCTTAGAGCATCCCAAAGAGATGATATCTACACAATTCTTTTTCATCAATCAGCGTCGTTGAACAATGAATCTACAAATTCCTTGCGGTTAAATGGCTGCAAGTCTTCCATTCCCTCGCCAAGGCCAATGTACTTTACAGGTACCTTCAACTGGTCTGAAATGCCAATGACAACGCCACCCTTAGCTGTACCATCCAGCTTTGTGATAGCCAATGAAGAAATCTCGGTAGCCTTTGAGAACTGCTTTGCCTGCTCGAATGCATTCTGTCCGGTAGAACCGTCAAGTACCAGCATTACATCGCTTGGAGCATCTGCAATAACCTTCTTCATCACGTTCTTGATCTTGGTCAGCTCGTTCATCAGGTTTACCTTGTTGTGCAAACGACCAGCAGTATCAATAATCACTACATCAGCATTATTTGCCACTGCAGAGTTCAGTGTATCGAATGCCACAGAAGCAGGATCAGAACCCATCTGCTGCTTAATTACAGGAACACCCACACGTTCGCCCCAGATAACCAGCTGTTCTACTGCAGCAGCACGGAAGGTATCTGCAGCACCCAGGTAAACCTTGTAACCAGCTTTCTTGTACTGGTATGCCAATTTACCGATAGTAGTAGTCTTGCCCACTCCGTTTACACCCACAACCATGATTACATAAGGCAATTTCTTTCCTTCCAATGAGAAGTCATTGTTATCATCAGTATGGTTCTCGGTAAGCAAGTCGGCAATTTCCTCACGAAGAATAGTCTTCAACTCAGCAGTTGAAGTATATTTGTCACGCGCTGCACGTTTTTCAATACGTTCAATGATCTTCAGAGTGGTATCTACACCCACATCCGAGGTAATCAGTACTTCTTCCAGATTGTCAAGCACCTCGTCGTCAACCTTCGACTTTCCAGCAATAGCACGTGCCAATTTGCTGAAGAATCCGGTCTTGGTTTTCTCAAGGCCCTTATCCAATGTTTCTTTCTTTTCTTTAGAGAAAAAACTGAAAAATCCCATATCTATCTAGTGATTAGTTAGTATATATACACAATATGCAGCAAAGGTAGTAATTTTTCTTGATTTCATCGGTAAAAAAAACATAAAAAAAGTCCCGCATTATTAAAATGTGGGACTTTCTTTATGTGTGTTAAGGAAAATTACTTCTTATTGAAGAAATCCTTTACTTGCTCGTTTGGTACCATCTGCTCATCAAAGACATAAGCACCAGTCTTAGGTGACTTCACCATCTTGATGACCTTTGTATAAGAACGACCATCACCCTTCTGCAGGGTAGCCACTGTTTTCTTTGCCATAGTTACTTATTATTTAATTTCTTTGTGAACTGTTACGCGCTTCAAAATTGGGTTGTACTTCTTCAACTCCAAACGCTCTGTGGTATTCTTGCGGTTCTTCGTGGTGATATAACGAGAAGTTCCAGGAAGACCACTCTCCTTCATCTCTGTGCATTCGAGGATAACCTGTACTCTATTGCCTTTTGCTTTCTTTGCCATAGTAATATTCTCTTTTATTATTATTCACTTAGAACCTTGATTGACTTCCAATCGCAGTATCCTTTCTCAACAGCGTCGATCAAAGCTGCGTTCAAGCCCTTCTTGTTAATGATACGAAGACCTGCAGCGCTCAGCTTCAGCATAATCCAACAATCCTGCTCAACATAATAGAACTTCTTTGTGAAGAGATTTACCTCGAAGGTTCTCTTAGTTCTTCTCTTTGAGTGCGATACGTTGTTACCGTTCATCGCCTTCTTTCCGGTAATTTGACAAATCTTAGACATTTCTATCTTAAAATTTTACTTGTTAGTTACTAGTTCTTGCAAAACGGATGCAAAGTTAGCGCTTTTTTTTCGTATAGACAAATTATTTTTAGAAAAATAGTTTATTCTGTTTCAGTAGATTGCTCTTCTGGGTGACGAGCCTGCACAAAATCCAAAAGCATCTGCAAGGCGTCAGCTACTGCGTAATCAATATTACGTTGACGACCTTCGTCTGCAGTACGTTTTTTGGTTACAATTTCCTGAGCATCTCCTACTGCAATCCATACAGTACCTACTGGTATCTCTGGAGTGCCGCCTGTAGGACCTGCCACACCTGTTACTGCTACTGCATAAGTAGTGCCAAACTGCTTGATAGCACCAGCCACCATTTCCTTTGCAACTTCCTCACTATAAACAGTGTATTTCTCCAGAGTCTCAGGATTTACATCCAAGAATTTTATCTTGTCTTCCTCTGTATAGGCAATAATACCACCCTTGAAATAATTGCTGCTGCCTGGGATTGAGGTCAGCGCACTTGCCACAGCACCACCAGTACAACTTTCTGCAGTTGAAACGGTTTCTGCCACCTTCCACAGCTGATGGTTCAGCTCGCGGCTTACGAATTTACTTTCTACGCTCATATTATTATTGTTATTTATAATCTACTCATCATTTAAAACTCACCCTAGAATATGCAGGCATCTCTATACCACAGAAATCCTTATCCATATACTTGTAATAACCGGTAATAGCAATCATTGCAGCATTATCGGTAGTATAGCTGAACTTAGGAATGAAGATTTTCCAGCCATAGCGCTGTGCATGTTCACGGAAAGCATTACGCAATCCATTATTGGCCGACACGCCACCAGCCACAGCTACCTGTTTGATTTTATAGTCTTTAGCTGCCTTGCGCAACTTCTTCATCAAGATATCCACAATGGTAAACTCCAAGCTTGCAGCAAGGTCTTCCTTGTGATGTTCGATAAAGTCTGGATCATCCTTCAGCCAATCACGAAGCGAGTACAAGAACGAAGTCTTCAAACCACTGAAGCTATAGTCGTAACCCTGAATCTGAGGTTTTGCAAACTGATATGCCTGCGGATTTCCCTGACGGGCCAGCTTATCGATAATAGGACCACCAGGATACCCTAATCCCATTACCTTAGAGCATTTATCAATTGCTTCGCCAGCAGCATCGTCGATAGTCTGTCCCAGCACCTCCATATCGTTATAGGCCTTTACCAATACAATCTGTGAGTTGCCACCTGATACCAGCAAGCACAAGAACGGATAAGTAGGTTTGTCATTATCATTCTCATCCTCCTTGATAAAATGTGCCAGAATGTGACCTTGCAAATGGTTCACATCGATCATAGGGATACCCAATGAACGAGCAAATCCCTTTGCAAATGACACACCAACCAACAAGGAGCCCATCAAGCCAGGACCACGTGTAAAAGCCACAGCCGTGAGTTCTTCCTTCTTCACGCCTGCCCTTTTCAATGCCTGATCCACCACGGGAACTACGTTCTGCTGGTGAGCACGACTGGCAAGTTCTGGTACCACACCACCATATGCCTCGTGCACAGCTTGAGAGGCTGTTACATTACTCAGCAGGATGCCATTCTTTATTACAGCTGCTGAGGTGTCATCGCACGACGACTCTATACCTAATATAATAATGTCACTCATTATTGTTTAATATGTCAAAATCTCTAATCCGTCTTCGGTCATCAAGAAGGTATGCTCCCACTGTGCACTATCCTCTCCGTCTTCGGTAAGGGCAATCCACTCGGTAGGATCCATCTCGTCGCCACAAGTCTCCCATCCACCTCCGTTAATCATAGGTTCAATGGTGAATACCATTCCTGGAACCAAAAGCATGCCAGCACCCTTACGAGTAGCATAGTGCTCAACTTCTGGCTCTTCATGGAATTCATTTCCTACGCCATGACCACAATACTCACGCACCACGGTATAGCCATTCTTGTGAGCATGACGGGTGATAGCCAATCCCATATCGCTTACAAAAGTCCATGGTTTGCAGGCCTTCATGCCTTCTTCCAGACACTCTTTAGCCACACGTACCAGCTTTTCACGCTCGGGAGTGGTCTTTCCTATGATGAACATTCTGCTGGCATCAGCATAATAGCCATCCAAAATGGTAGTACAGTCAACATTAATGATGTCGCCCTCCTCAAGTACCTCATCAGCACTTGGAATGCCATGACACACCACATCGTTGATACTGGTGCAGCAACTGTTAGGGAAACCATAGTAGTTCAGCGGAGCTGGTGTTGCACCATGATCCTTGGTGTATTCATATACCAGCTTGTCAATCTCGAGAGTTGTCATTCCTGGATGAATCTCACGAGCCACCAAATCAAGCACACCAGTATTTATCACACCGCTTCGGCGAATGCCTTCAATCTGCTGGGGTGTCTTGATAAGACTGTTTTTTGGAACCAGACATCCTGCTTCCTGAAAAGAAAGTATCTTTTCATCGAAAGCTGTCAATGGCTGTCCCTTAGGTACCTTCCAGTTACGCTTTATCTTAACCTTCTTGTTCATTTGCTTTCTGTTTTTCCGTTGTCATGCTTTCCCAACAATCCCTTGAACCTGCTTGGATATTCTTCCTCAAAGTTCATCTGCTCGCGAGTTACGGGATGAATAAAGCTCAGTTTGAAAGCGTGCAAGCACATGCGATGCAAAGGGTCGCTCTGCGCATTATAGCGACGGTCGCCTACAATAGGATGACCCAGGTCACACATGTGAACACGAATCTGATTCTTACGACCAGTTTCCAGACGTAGCTCTACCAATGAATTTCCATTGCCTCTACCCACCACACGGTAATGGGTAACAGAGAGTTTTCCGCCATCATCTACCTGACTGCTGCGAACATGCAAGCCATGGTCGGTTAGATAACTGCGTACCTGTCCCTGGTCTTTCTCCATGTCGCCTTCAACCACAGCCACATAACGACGGTCGGTAACAAAATAGTGCCAGTCGTCTCTCAAAGTATGCTGTGTCTTCTCGTCCTTCGCAAACATCATGATGCCAGATGTAGCACGATCCAGACGATGTACTGCCAGCACTCGTCCGTTTCGGTTACTTCTGCGCACATACTCGGTAAGGATGTGCTGTGCCGTGCGTTCCTTCTGTGTATCAGTAGCTACTGAGAGTAAGCCCTCTTTCTTCTGTACTACAAGCAGATAAGCATCTTCGTACAGCAGTTTCAACTGGTTATGACGGAACTCATGATGGTTTTTCTTCTTGCTGATAAACACTACCATTCCATCGTGCAAAGGATAGTCGAACTGAGTGACTATATTATTATCTATCTCCACGCATCGGTTTGAAAGCAAGTATTTTGCCTTTGTACGACTGCCATTTGTAACCTTACTCATAAGGAACTCCAGCAACTGTGCCTCTTCGTGCACATTATAAGGAGTATATTGATTTCTGCTGCGTGCTATCAGCCACGCAGGTTTCTGTCGGTTGTCTCTTCTGCTCATTGCTGTGGTTCTTTAGGGGTTTCACGCAGTTCCAGAAGCACCACATTCTCAACATGCTGTGTGTGAGGGAACATATCAACTGGCTGAACTGCCACAACCTTGTATTTGCAATCAAGCAATTGCAAGTCGCGTGCCTGAGTTGCAGGGTTGCAGCTCACATATACGATACGAGGTGCCTGTGCAAAGAGCAGCACGTCTATCACATCCTGATGCATACCTGCACGAGGTGGATCGGTAATAATCACATCAGGACGACCATACTGGTTAATGAAATCCTGTGTCAGCATATCCTTCATGTCGCCAGCAAAGAAAAGGGTATTCTCAATGCCATTGATCTGACTGTTCACCTTAGCATCCTCGATTGCCTCGGGAACATACTCAATACCTATTACCTGACGTGCCTTGCGACTCACGAAGTTTGCAATGGTACCTGTACCTGTATAAAGGTCATATACCAGTTCATTTCCTGTAAGTCCTGCGAAATTGCGTGCTACCTTATATAATTCGTATGCCTGATCGGTATTTGTCTGATAGAAAGATTTTGGTCCCACCTTGAAACGCAGTCCTTCCATCTCCTCGTAAATATAATCCTTACCCTTGAAGGTAACAACAGGCAGATCATTAATGGTATCGTTACACTTCTGGTTATTTACATATAGCAGAGATGTAATCTGAGGGAATGTATCGGCGATGAACTGCAGCAAGTCGTTTGCCATCTGCTGATCAGCATCGTTCTCTATGCGCAACTGCAGCAGCGCCATCAGTTCATCTGTGTTACTGGTGCGAATCATCATGTTACGCAGCAAACCTTCATTGGTGCGTAGGTTATAGAAAACCAGATTGTGCTGGTAGGCATAATCACGAACAGCATTACGGATGTCGTTACTCAGTTCTGTCTGCAACCAGCATTTCTCAATTGGCAATACCTTGTCGAACGCATTGGGGATATGAAAGCCCACCGCATTCATCTGATCATATACCACCCCACTCTTGATGTCTTCATCTGTAAGCCAACGCTTGTTACTGAAAGTAAATTCAAGCTTGTTACGGTAAAATTCAGTCTTTGCAGAACCCAGGATTGGCGTAATCTCGGGTAATTCTACCTTTCCAATGCGGGTAAGGTTATCCACAATCTGTTTCTGCTTGTATTTTATCTGCTCGTCATAAGGTAGCACCTGCCACTTACATCCACCGCACACACCATAGTGCTGGCTGAAAGGAACTGCACGCTTTGATGAGTATTCATGAAACTTCACTGCCACGGCCTCGGCATAGCTGTGTTTCTTACGCTTCACCTGCAGGTCAACAACATCCCCAGGCACTACATAAGGCACAAAAACTACCAGGTCGTTTACCCTGGCCAATGCCTTGCCTTCTGCTGCCACATCTGTTATCAGCACCTTTTCCAGCAATGGAAGTTCCTTTTTCTTTCTAGACATTACTCTTTTGTTTATTAATAATTGGTGCAAAGGTAATGTTTTTATTTTAAATAATGAGGAAAACGCAACAATCATTCATCACTTTTGTTTGTATGTTCCATAGGTAGCGGAATTAATTTCCGTAGGCAGGGAAATTTATTTCCTAGGCAGAAATATAGGATTTTTCATTGTAAATTCGTTCAAATTGAACGTTTTTACAATAACTTGTAGAAAAACTGAACGTTTTTACAAAAACGGAACGATAGAAAAAGCGTAATTTTGCATCAGAAAACAACAAACAACTAGTTAACCCAATAAAAACATTATGGAAAAAGATGGCGATTTACGACAGATCATTCCGCAAAGAATAAGTTTCTTTGTAATCGTTATTGCCCTGGTGCTACTGCTGGTGAGCATCATTATATATAATGTGTAGGGTTATTAGTGAAACAAGAATTACAAATTAATAAAATAATATAAGTATGAAAAAGTTTTTTCCATTAGTATGCCTATTGGCAACATTGCTGCTTTGCAGCTGTAAAGCAAAGACTCAAACCGCAGAAGTTGCAACCGATTCTGTTCCTCAGGCAGTGAAGATTGCAGATTACTTGTTTGAAATTACAGTAGATGACTACTGCGACACCGTTCCAAACTACCTGATTGCCGAAGCTGGTAAGGAGTTTGGCTGTTCTGCCGTACGTAACGGTAATTTCTATGGTCGTAACCTGGATTTCTTCATTAGTGAAATTTCTGAAATCGTAGTAAGAACCACAGCAAAGGAAGGTCGCCACGCATCAGTAGGTGTAGGTAGATTGAAGCAGATGACCGATGCTGAAATCGAAGCTGGCCTTACCAAGGAATTGATTTACATCCTGCCTTGGGGTATGTTCGATGGTATCAACGATGCTGGTTTTTTCTGTAACATGAACGTAACACCAATGCAAGATGCTGGTCTTGTACACACCAACAGCAACCCTGGAAAACCTGACGTACAGAGTACTTTCCTGGTACGCGCATTGCTGGATAACTGCGCAACTGTAGATGAAGCCATCGAATACATTAACAACCACAACATCATCGGAATGAACAAGGGCGGATGGGATCTTCACTTCATGATTGGCGACCCAGAAAAGACCGTTGTATTGGAATTTATCGACAACAAAGCCGTTATCAAGGAGCAGAACATCATGACCAACTTCTTTGTAAACAAGTTGCCAGAGATAACACCTCATGCTGACGGTCTTGAGCGTTACGACATCCTGAAGGAAAACTATGCTGAAGGTGGTGAGTCAATGCAAGGTATGTATAACCTGCTGAAGCGAGTAAGATTCTCACAGGCATACGACCCAGAAACAAAGCCTTTCTGGAAGTCTGAATACTATGAGGGTATGCCTTACACCATCGATACTCCATTGGAGACCATCTTGGCAGACAGCAAGGTTCAAGAAGGCTTCAACAACTTCAAGAACTACAAGGAAACCGGTAAGTACACTCCTGAGATGGGTTTGTGGTACACCGAGCACAACAGTACTTATGATATTGCCAATCGCAAGTTATGGGTAACCGTTCACGAAGATTATGATCATCACTATGAATTTGCTTTGACAAAGTAACAAAGAAATAAACGAAATATTTTTCTATCAGACATAAAAATACTAATTAGAAAAAGGAGGTGTTTGTGAAAATGCCTCCTTTTTTCTTTTATTTGCCTAAATAGTCTTATCTTTACGCAAAAATTAAAATAAAGAGATATGAAAAGCCTATTCCTTACTGCCATAATGGGGTTGGCATTATTCACCTCATGCCAGAAGCAAGGTAATGCTACTGATGCCTCATCTACACAGAACGATACCGTAGATATTACCAAGAAAGAGTGGAAAGCCATTTCACCCGACAGCATCCAGAAGAATGCTACTGCCCTATTCAACAATGAATGGATGGCCCTGGCTGCCGGTACCGAGGGAGACATGAACGCCATGACCATCAGCTGGGGACAGATGGGTGAACTTTGGAACAAGCCCGTAATTACCGTATATGTTTCGTCAAGTCGCTACACCTACGAGTTCATGGAAAAGAACGAATACTTTACCGTAACTGCTTTTCCACAACCTGCCTGCGATGCGCTGAAATACATTGGTTCGCACAGCGGACGTGATGAAGACAAGATTGCCAAGGCTGGACTTACCCCAGAATTTACCGAATTGAAGAATCCTATCTTCAAGGAAGCAAACCTTGCCATTGAGTGTAAAATCATATACAAGACACCTTTCGAAGCAGATAAACTGCCTATGGCTGCCAGAGAGATTTATGACAGAGCCGGCATGGGTATCCACACCATGTACATTGGTGAGATTGTTAATGCGTGGGTAAAATAAAATCTATATATACAATGAAAAGTTTTGGAGCAAAACCCTGGATGTTACCACAGCCAGTACTGATTATCGGTACTTACGACGCACAGAACAAGGCTAATGCCATGAATGCGGCCTGGGGTGGAACATGGGACATGAAAGAAATCATGATTAGCATGGGTAACCATGCAACTACCGAGAACCTTAAGCTGAACAATGGTGAGTTTACCGTAGCATTTGCAACAGCAGAAACTATGGTAGCATCAGACTTTGTTGGCATTGTAAGTGCAAAGAATGATGCCGAGAAAATGGCAAAAACAGGATGGACTTCTGAGAAGGCGCCAAACATCAACGCTCCCATTTTCAAGGAATTCCCTATGACCATGGAATGCCGTATCAAGCAACGTATAGATGAAAGCGAAACTGGCTATAGTCTTATTGCAGAAGTGGTCAACATTCTATGTGATGAGAAATACCTGAATGAGCAAGGTAACCCTGATGTTGAGAAAATGAACATTATCTGCTTTGAGCCAGTTAACCACAAGTACATTCAAATGGGAAAGGTTATTGGTGATGCTTTCTCATGTGGTAAGGAACTAAAATAATCTATTTGAAATTTGCGTATTAAACTTATTTGACGTAAATTTGCACCCGATTTTCTAAAGGATGGTCCGGTAGCTCAGCTGGATAGAGCAACAGCCTTCTAAGCTGTGGGTCTTGGGTTCGAATCCCAACCGGATCACAAAGAAAAAAGAACAAACGACTTCTGAAAGTTTACTTTCAAAAGTCGTTTGCTTTTTTTATTCGTAAGATAGCTTACGGTCTTACAATTGCTACACAAGCAGGTACGCCATCAGGTAACTCTACAGTACCTAAGCCATATTGCTTACCTTTCTTTGTCCATAAATCCTTGATACGAAAACGGCAGCCACCTTCCACACAAAGTCCGTCTGTACCCCACTTACCTGTATAGACCTGATCTGACTCACCGGTTTCGTCGAAACTCTCATCGGTAGCCACTATGTATCTACCATAAGGATTGAGTATCATCTTTACCCCATCTCCCTCCTTTGAAATGGTAACATTTGCCAGTTCAACCACCTCGCTGTTGTGTTTATCCAGAGGATCATGGTAAACCAGACATTTCCATGTTCCACAAATACTATCAAGGCTTGTAATCTTGTTAACACCTTCGGGTGCTCCATTGTAGAGAGCATCCTTGATATACCAATCTACAAAATCCTTGCTTGAAGGACGTACTATTGCCTGAGGATCGCTATCGTCATCGCCAGCATAGGATTCTGCAGGCATTATCTCCCAGATCTTGTCCATAGCCATTGCCAAGCGCATAGGGTCCTTGGCACTATTGTCCAACTCGGAAGAATCAACCGCAGGGGTATGTACAAAGTTGTTAAAAACCAAGATACCACCCACTATCAGCAATGCCATTGGCAATATGAACTTAAGATATCTCATAGCGGAATTTCTGCTGTGTATTATTCAGAAACAAGAACTTACTTCTTAAAATAGCGATTAAACAAGCCCTGGAAGCCCGCTCCATGACGAGCCTCATCCTTGGCCATCTCGTGAACTGAATCGTGAATTGCATCAAGGTTCAGTTGCTTTGCTACCTTAGCTATTTCCATCTTGCCTGCACAAGCACCTTCCTCGGCCAGCATACGCTTCTCAACGTTGGTCTTTGTATCCCAAACTACTTCACCAAGCATTTCTGCAAAACGTGATGCATGATCAGCCTCTTCCAAAGCATAACGCTTGAAAGCCTCGGCAATTTCAGGATAACCTTCACGATCTGCCTGACGGCTCATTGCCAAATACATACCAACTTCGGTACACTCACCCATGAAATGATCCTTCAATCCCTGACGAACGAAATCACCTTCTGCACCTTCAGGAATCATACTTGCAATACCCAGTTCATGCTCTGTTACAAAATTCAATGCAGCATTTTCTTCCATCATCTTAAACTTGCTTCCTGGCACTTTGCACTGTGGGCATCTTTCTGGAGCGGCGTCACCTTCGTGAACATAACCGCAAACAGGACAAATCCATTTACTCATAATTATTCCGTTTTATATTAGTTAGTAATGTTAAAAACCATATTCTTCTTTGCAAAGGTAATTCCATCTTTTTGAAATAACAAGTCTTTTTAATATATTTGCGCTTGAAAAAAGTTAAAATATATGATGAAATAATAACGCTTGCACATTGTGCACAAAAATAAACGTTTTACTATGAGAAAGATTTTTATACCAATGATTGCCCTTGCACTGTTTGCCTGCGGCAACAAAACCGACAAGAACACTGCTGTCAACGATTCGGCAAAGAATGTACAAACCACCGAGCAAGAAGGTGAAGAAGAACTGGAAGGCAACCTGAACTACATGGGTTACGACGCTATGACATTCGAGGTTTTCGGCCATGTTAAAACCTTGAAGCACGAAGTGTATGAGCAAGACATCGATGCAAAGGGTAATATTCCTGCGGGAACCGATGCACGACTGATCAAGAGACTTGCATTCGACAACGAAGGTAACCTCGACACCAAGAACATAGATTGGCGACTTGACAACCCTAAGTTCACCCGCAACGAAGACGGACAGATTATAAAGGTGGAATGGTATATGCCTGATTACGACACAAACATATCGGATGAGTTTGAATATGAAAGAGGTATGATTAAGAAGAACACCAGCACCGGTATTGAAAGCGCAACAGAACTTGTTTATACCTACGACAATGAAACCAACCTTGTTTCATCTGTAGAAAACGCCTCTAGCGAAGGTACTATATTCCAGATAAATGCCACCTACACCATTCTGGAGAAGGACAACTTCAACAACTGGACCCGCCGACTAGTGAAGTATGAGGAAAAATCTGGTCCTGATGATGGTTCTGGCAAGTTCACAGATTCATTTACCTACTACAATGTTGAGGTTCGTACAATTACATATTGGGAATAACGCAACACCATGAATAAGAAAAACATTCTTTTTTCAGCTTTTGCTGCCATGAGCAGCCTGACATTTGCTCAGAATCCTGCCATTAGTGCCATCTACACCCCCGACCCTGCCCCATACGTACACGGAGATAAGGTTTATCTGTTTGTAGATCACGACGAAGACGACGCCATCTATTTCAAGATGAAAGACTGGTTGCTATTCAGTACAGAAAACATGGTGAACTGGACATATCTGGGTGCTCCTGCATCTACCGAGACTTTTTCGTGGGCCGCTCAGGGCGACCGAGCATGGGC
>JAGHTY010000111.1 GCA_018065125.1 Candidatus Minthousia equi | reverse complement strand
ACATTCACCATTCCTTGCGGAACATTTGCGCCAACAAAAACATGGCCATGATCTCCTGTACCTATTCTTTGGTCAACATATTGCGTGTATCTTGTTTGGGCAGTTGCAGATAATGCAACAATGGATAATAGTAGTAGAATTGTTTTTCTCATTTGTAGGAGTATTTTCAATGATTTGCAGATTTACCTAACAAATGTACTGCTTTTTTTTATCTTAGAGAGAAAATTTCTGTATTAATCGGTAGAAAATACTTTTATTTTGATTTTATTTTCTAAATTTGGCACGGAAAGTACAGACTCAATGAATAATTTATTACTTTCTTTTTCTTTCCCGTGAAGGAAAGATAAAGAAAGGAGAAAAGACAAAGAATAATGAAGGATAGAAAGGAAAAATAACGAATAAAAACAATATTAATCATAAAAATGAAAAAAATAACATTTATTTTTGCACTAGTTGCCCTTGCATCATGTGCAAACAAGGAAACGAAGACAGCAACAATGCAGGATTCTGCATCTGTGGATGATTATCAGGCATTTCTTGAACCACTGCGTGAGATGGACTTAGATAATAAATCGGTACAATCAAGTTTGCAGAATAAGCTTTTGACCCTCTTTGAAAAAGAGAACCCCAAGAGTAGCCTTTCGTCATACGAGAAGATGGATTCAATGGTTGCAATGCTGATGACATACAATGAAAATAATTCCGACCTTATGACAACAGCAGGCATGATTGACTATAGCGAAGTGGATGGTGCCTTGCAGGAAATTAGGCTTTCTGTACTCAATCAACTTGTAGTTAACAGGAACCCAGATATGAATGCCGAAATACAATCATGGTCAACATTTTATAATGTTATGTTAAAGTATTGCGCCAAGATGGGACACTTGCAATATTTTGGCGGTAGTATGGCTCCCTTAATGGCGTCTGGTGCTGTTGATGGGTTGCTGATGAATAGAGTGAACGACTTGAAAAGTCTATCTGGAACAGGAAATCTAAATTCTGCCACAACACAGTTCAAGGAGCAGATTCGTAAAAACGACAATTATTTTGCACCAGAAAGCGATAGCGAGAAAGAGTACATTAATCTCTACAAGGAATTTATTGCATTGGATGCAGAGTTAACTTCTACTTTCAGCAAGTGGGTAGAAGTGCGAAATGCTACAAATCCAGCAGGTATAACACAGTATATCAGTACTTTGATTAATAGCATTACTCCTGATGAGTTATAAAAAAACTACCTCCAAAAGGAGGTAGTTTTTTGACTATAGACAACAGACAACGGACAACAGACTCGATTTTTAGTTATGGGTTATGAGTAGCTAATCATTAATTACTCAACCCTAATCCCATGTATGTTCCTGCCTCACTGGAGGGACGTTAAGAAATTTGAAGTATGGGCGTTAAGATGAGCAGTTTGTTTGAGCATGAAATGCGAGTTTCTGCGAATTAGACCATGCGCACAAATTTTAGTCCTGGAAGTGCAGCAGGTGAACTTTCCTTTGCTTCGTTTCCTTTCCTTCAGGGGAAAGGAAATGAAGAGAGTTACTCTACTTTAAACTCAATCTTTGAATATACAGTAGAAGAGGTGCTAGGATGAATAGAGATGGTAAACTCTCCGGTAAATCCTGCATCCTTCCAAGAAATAAGGTCGTTGATGATATCCTGCTTAAAGTTATTCATCATCAGGTCAAGGCCAGAGTAGTCATCGGCAGTGAATCCATAGTTGGTGAATGATTCCTTCCAGTACTTAGGATAGTGCTTCTCCATGAAATTACGAACAGACTCTGATGAAATGCCCTCAGGCACGCTAATGTTCATGTACCAGTCGTTCCTGAAGCGTACAGGTGGGTTGATTTCCAAGTCGTAACTGTCCATGTTAGACTGGGTAATAGTGTAATCGTCCATGTAGAACCAAGTGTTCAATCCTTTGTACCACATCAGCTGATTATTAGTTTCTGTATGTAATTTATAGGTATCTTTAGGATTCTGGACAATATATTTCCACGACTGATTGAAGGTGCAATCGTTTCGGTAGCATGATGGCACCTGATCGTGGGTTGCCTGTGAATCAACCGTAGAATAGTGACCTTGGATGCGAGCATTACCTGCAATGAATTTCCATTCTGATGTTGGTCCAAAAGTATTCTGCTCGGTCTTATAGTCGGGTACCGAAGTGGTGTAGGATTCAGAGAAGGAAACGCCACCACTGACACCTCCAGAAGGTCCGCTTTGAGCTAATCCGAAATTTCCGTTTACCGACCAGCTCATGCCAGTGGTATGTGAGGTAGAACCGCTATAGGTAGTTGGTTCTACATCTATCATCTGTGCTCCTTCGGATAATACATTTCCGTCTTTGTCAGTAAGGCTTACTTTATTATTGATGTCACATGCCCAACAACCAAAATACACGTAATGATCTTTATCCCAGTGATCCCAATCACGCTTGGTACGATCAGAACATCCAAGCTCGCCATGATGAGGGATATGTACTTGGTGAATCAGGTAATAATCCTCATCGTGGTCAAAATCATACACTGCCCAGATGTAGTAATTGGTTTCAACGTGATAATATCTGGTATTATAATTTGAACCGGCTTGACTATTTGAAAAATAGCACATGCGGGTAAACTTCTGTGCACTCATCAGATTCTTTAAGTCGGATTGGGCATCGCTTAGGTTCTCCGACTTTACTGGGTCTTTATTCAGCCATTCGGCAAGATTGTCGGCCATCAAACCTGTTTGGTATCCATTTGATGATTGCTGCACATTCTTAAAGGTTTCTGGTTCGTAAACCGTATGTCTTATTACATAGCCTTCTTCATTGTACTCTCTTTGTTCGCAATTTACTGTTACCTCGGGAATAACAAAATCGTTGTGATAGGTACGAATCTCGTTTCCACGAATGGCAATGATATTGGCATTGGCCTGTGCTGGCAGTCCATAGGCAGAACCTACTCGCTTTGTCTTTACATCGCGGATAACACCACTCAGGAATGTTTCGGCAGCAACAGAATGCTGAGAAGGAATTACCATTTCCTTCAGCATGCTTTGGTAAACCTCTGCTAATTTTGTAGCCAGTTCATTCCATGTGCTTGTAGTAGGATTCACCAGCAAGATGCTTTTACCTGCCAGAAAATGCGTAACGATTAATCTCACGCCATCATTGGTTAAACTAGAAATAGCATCGTTGCAAATCAGCACATTAGTTACCTCGTTAGGTGAGTGAAACAGGTCGTCCTTCCCCGAACTGCGGTTTATCAGTGCCATTGCCAGTGCATCTTTGCTGGCATCGCCAAATTGGTGTATTTTTCCGTTTGCCTTGGTGCTTAACTGGTCATCGGTAGGCATTTCAGGACCTAACCATTCTGGATCAAACTCTGGAGTTTTTGGTTCATTATCGTCTTTGCATCCAGTTAGTGAAAGACCAATGAACAGCAAACAGCAAACAGCAAATAATGTTTTCTTCATTATGTATGTATTTTTTATAATAATGTACAAAGGTATTTTAAAATACATATTTATCACTTTGCAAAACGTATATTTCTTGCAATATACCTTAATTTTGGACGTTTTGCAAGTTAAATTGTCGCTTAATCGTCTTTTATTTTCTTTGATTTTGTGGTAACAACTAGGGGAGTACCAA
>JAGHTY010000195.1 GCA_018065125.1 Candidatus Minthousia equi | reverse complement strand
TATTAATACTTAATATTAGAAGAACGTATTTATGAAACTAACAATTGAAGATGTTCGCAGCCGTTTCATCAAGCACTTTGATGGAACTACAGGTTCTGTATATGCTTCACCAGGTCGTATCAACCTAATTGGTGAGCACACCGACTATAATGGCGGTTTTGTATTCCCAGGAGCAGTAGACAAAGGCATGATTGCTGAGTTAAAGCCTAATGGTACCGAAAGTATTGTACGTGCCTACTCTATCGATTTGAAAGACTTGGTTGAGTTCAGCATCAACGACGAGAAAGGTCCTAATGCCAGCTGGGCACGATATATCTTTGGCGTATGTAAGGAAATGGTTGCCCGTGGTGTAAAGGTAAAGGGATTCAATACTGCTTTTGCAGGTGATGTACCTCTGGGTGCAGGAATGTCTTCTTCTGCAGCTTTGGAAAGTTGCTATGCATTTGCCCTCAATGATATGTTTGGCGAGAACAAGGTTGACAAGTTCGAACTAGCATTGGCAGGTCAGGCAACAGAGCACAAGTATGTAGGTGTAAACTGTGGTATCATGGACCAGTTCGCTTCTGTTTTCGGTAAGGCAGGTCATCTTATTCGTTTGGATTGCCGTTCACTGGAATACGAATACTTCCCATTTGATCCAAAGGGTTACAAGCTTGTATTGCTGAATTCTTGCGTAAAGCACGAATTGGCATCATCTGCCTACAACGACCGTCGCAAGAGTTGCGAAAACGTAGTAGCACACATTGCAGCAAAGCATGCCGGAGTTGAGACACTGCGCGATGCTAACTGGGATATGCTGGAAGAAGTTAAGGCAGAGGTATCTGAAGAGGATTACAACTGCGCTAAATACGTTATTGGTGAGAAAGACCGCGTTTTGGCAGTATGCGATGCCTTGCAGGCAGGCGACTACGAAACCGTTGGTCAAAAGATGTATGAAACCCACGAAGGTCTTAGCAAAGACTATAAGGTTTCATGTCCAGAACTTGACTACCTGAATGATATTGCACGCGAATGTGGCGTAACAGGCTCACGTGTAATGGGTGGCGGTTTTGGTGGCTGTACCATCAATTTGGTAGAAGAAAATCTCTACAATCATTTCATTGAAACAGCAAAGGCCAAGTACAAAGAAAAGTTTGGCAAAGAGCCTTTGGTTTACAATGTTGTGATTGGAGACGGTTCTAGAAAATTACTCTAATAAAAATATGATAAAGGGTGTGCTCGTAAGGTGCACCCTTTGTCGCAAAAACACTAATCAAAATGAACGATATCAAAGTATTAAACCACGCAGCAGATAACATCCGTATTCTTGCTGCTTCTATGGTAGAGAAAGCAAAGTCTGGTCACCCAGGTGGTGCCATGGGTGGTGCTGATTTTATCAATGTACTCTACAGTGAGTACTTGAAGTATGATCCACAGAATCCAGAATGGGTAGGTCGCGACCGTTTCTATTTGGATCCAGGTCACATGGCTCCAATGTTGTACTCACAGTTGGCACTAATTGGCAAGTTCACTCTTGAAGAGTTGGCACAGTTACGTCAGTGGGGCTCTCCTACTACTGGTCACCCAGAGTTTGAGATTGCTCGTGGTATTGAGAACACTTCTGGTCCATTAGGCCAGGGCCATACATTTGCTGTTGGTGCTGCTATCGCTGCCAAGTTCCTGGCTGCTAAGACTGGCAACCCTACATTTGCAAAGGAAACAATCTATGCATACATCTCTGATGGTGGTGTTCAGGAAGAAATCAGCCAGGGTGCAGCTCGTATCGCCGGTGTACTTGGTTTGGATAACCTGATCATGTTCTATGACTCTAATGACATCCAGTTGTCTACCGAGACAAAGGAAGTTATGAACGAGGATACTGCTGCTAAATATCGCGCTTTAGGTTGGGAAGTTCTGGAAATCGTTGGTAACGACGCTGCACAGATCCGCACAGCTATTGAAGCTGCACAGAAGGTAGAAGGCAAGCCAACCCTGATTATCGGTAAGTGTATCATGGGTAAGGGTGCCCTGAAGGCAGATGGTACTTCTTACGAAGCAAACTGCAAGACTCACGGTGCTCCTCTGGGCGGTGATGCTTATGTTAACACCGTAAAGAATCTTGGTGGTGATCCTGAGAATCCATTCGTTATCTTCGACGATGTTAAGGAAATGTATGCTAAGCGTGCAGAAGAGTTGAAGGCAATCTGCGCTGAGCGTTATGAAGAAGAAAAGGCTTGGGCTGCTGCTAACCCAGAAATGGCTGCACAGCAGGATGAGTGGTTCAGTGGCAAGGCTCCAAAGATCGACTGGAGCAAGTGCGTACAGAAGGACAACGATGCTACTCGTAGTGCATCTGCTGCTTGCTTGAGCGTATTGGCAGAGCAGGTTCCTAACATGATCTGTGCTTCTGCCGACCTTTCAAACTCAGATAAGACCGATGGTTTCTTGAAGAAGACCAAGGCTATGACTAAGGACGATTTCACCGGTGCAGTCTTCCGGGCTGGTGTTGCCGAGTTGACTATGGCATGCTGTTGTATCGGTATGGCATTGCATGGTGGTGTTATTCCAGCATGTGGTACATTCTTCGTATTCTCTGACTATATGAAGCCTGCAGTTCGTATGGCTGCCTTGATGGAATTGCCAGTTAAGTTCATTTGGACTCACGACGCATTCCGCGTAGGTGAAGATGGTCCTACCCATGAGCCAGTAGAGCAGGAAGCACAGATTCGTTTGATGGAAAAGCTGAAGAACCACAGCGGCAAGCCATCTACTTTGGTTTTGCGTCCTGCAGATGCTCAGGAAACCACAGCTGCATGGGCTATGGCTATGGAAAATACCACTACCCCAACCGCATTGATCCTGTCTCGTCAGAACATCCAGAACTTGCCAGCTGGCAATGATTATAGCCAGGCAGCAAAGGGTGGTTATATTGTTGCAGGTAGCGATGAGAACCCAGACGTAATCTTGGTTGCTACTGGCTCTGAGGTTTCTACTTTGGTTGCTGGTGCAGAATTGCTTCGTGCAGATGGCAAGAAGGTTCGCATCGTTAGCGTTCCATCTGAAGGTCTGTTCCGTTTGCAGAGCAAGGAATACCAGCAGAGCGTATTGCCTGCAGGCGTTAAGAAGTTTGGTCTTACCGCAGGTCTTCCTGTAAACCTGATTGGTTTGGTTCCTGAGTGTGAGGGTACTATCTGGGGCTTGGAAAGCTTTGGTTTCTCTGCTCCATACAAGGTATTGGACGAGAAGTTGGGCTATACTGCTCAGAATGTCTACGAGCAGGTTAACAAGTTGTTCTAATGGAAATCAAGACAATTGGTCTGGCCAGCGATCACGCAGCTTTTCCTTTAAAGCAGTTTGTCAAGCAATATTTGGAAGAGAAAGGTATTCCTTACAAGGATTATGGAACTCTTACCGAAGAAAGCTGCAACTATGCAACCTACGGCCACGCTTTGGCTGAAGGAATTGAAAAGGGCGAGGTTTATCCAGGCATTGCAATGTGCGGAAGCGGCGAAGGTATCAACATGACCCTGAACAAGCATCAGGGCATTCGTGCCGGTCTTTGCTGGATTCCAGAAATTGCTCATCTTATCCGCCAGCATAATAATGCAAACGTATTGGTTATGCCTGGTAGATTCATTGACAACGAAATGGCTCGCAAGATTTTGGACGAATATCTCAATACTGAGTTCGAAGGCGGACGCCACCAAGCAAGAATAGATGATATTCCTGTTAAATAAAAAGCAAGAGGGGTGAACTTTCGTTCACCCCTTATGGTATGGTATGTGCGTGTAAAGACATATAAAAAAGGTTGAGGAATTATTTCCCCAACCTTTATATTTTGTTCTAATTAGGCGATTAGATTAAAGACCAAACATAGACTTGTAAATCCGAATTGCCAGAAATGTGCCTTGTCTATAGTTATTAAGAAATGTTCCTAGTAAGTACCTCCATTACTATTTGGTCAAAAATTTATTTCCTTTCACGGCAGACGCTCCGTGATAAGAGAACCAACGATATCTCAATGTAAGAAAACTAAATATATTTAAAAAATTATTTAACGAATTCAAAAAGCCTTCCTTGCATTTTCTTTGTTATGTCTAAACGTAGCCCAATATTAATTCTATCTTGTATTATGTCGAACTTTTCTTTGCTTATAATTGTACTAGCATCTAATTGATAACCTAAATATTGACTATATTCATCATTAATCTTACCTATTAAACTTCGATACAATTGGTATTCATTATCATTTAACTGATCTTTACCAACCAACTTAGATAGTTGAAAAAACAGTGCACCTGCTGGCATTTGTACACGCGTCACTTCTTTTTCCAATTCAATATGATATCTATCAATTGCGCTCTCAGAAGATTTTTTCTCTTTGCATGCTACAATAATAAAGATACAAATTACCAAATAAAATATTTTTTTCATAGCCATATGTTTTTAATTATGAAATTTCATACTACTTGACACTTAATTAAAATATTATCATTAAAAGGATGCATAAAACAATGAAAAGCAATAATAACAATATTTTCCAATAAAATAATATGCTGTTCAATATATGCCGTTTAGTTCCCTTTCAACAACAAAACACAATAAAGGCGTGGGAACTTTAACTTATAATGCTATTGAGGTTCTGGACTACCTTTCCGTAATTATAAGTAAAGACCCACGCCAAGATGATTTATCATATTCCCTAAGATAGGGGTACAATAATCACTGACGCGGGCGTTCTTACTTATAAACCTACGGAATGAAATTGTCCAGATTTCAATAGCGGTTTATATCGCTAAACGCCTTCGTTTATCAAAATGTAATGCCCAATGTTTCTATTGAACACGGCAAAAATAGCGAAAAGTTGTTAACTGACCAAGAATTTTAATTGATTTTTGAACATGTGTGTTTAGCAGCATAATTCCCCCTGAGGTATAGGAGTCTTCTTTGTAGGGTATCTGTACCTCTTTTGGTCCTCCGATGTAGATCCGTTGTAGAACCGTGCCTAGTCTTAGCTATTGAGATATTGTGCTATAACCCTCCACCCTCCACTAAACTGCTATAACCTACAGATAATCAGCAAACAATTCTAGTGGAGGGTTGTTTCAACCCTCCACTAAGCCTCCACTAACTCTCAACCAGTTCATAAAATTTATAGCCAAATATATTTTTTCTCTTGGATGCTTTTCTTTATCTTTGCCCTGAAATTAAAGCATTATATTAACACAATAAAAGCAAAAGAAAAAGAATCGGAAAGAAATAGAATAAAGGTTGTTTTGCCAACATAACTATACGGCAAGGCACGTTAAATAGTCCTCCACAAAGCTCCCATTTATTATTGTTGATGCAGGGAGATTATCTTTGTGGGGGACCATTTTGTTTTATCGAAAATAAAGAATAACATTTAAAAAAATAGATTATGAAGAAAGAAAAAGCAAATAATGAGCAGAAATGTTGCTCAAGTGATAAACTTTATATACTTTTGTGCCATGAGTCGTAAAATAATTGCCTATAAGCATTACTACGAAGATTTCTTCAATTCATTGAAGGATGAAGCCACAAAAGAGAAAGTTCTTTATGGAATGTTGATGCTGAAGACAATGGATAGGCTCCCTGCAAAGTTTGTAAAATCTATTGAAGATGGTATTTACGAGCTTCGCATAGAATGGAATGGAAATATCTATAGGATATTTTTCTGTTTTGATTGTGGCAACATTGTGGTATTGTTTAATGGTTTTCAAAAGAAAACCCAGAAAACGCCACGAAAAGAGATAGAAAAGGCAAAGAAACTAAAGAAACAATACTTCGATGAAAAAGAATAATATATTTAGCGTAGATGATCAGTTGGATGCATACTTTGGTAAAGAAGGAACAGCATCTCGTAAGGCTGCAGAAGAACGTGCCAATGCATTCTTTACTGGACAGATTATTGAAGAAGCGCGTAAAAATGCTAACCTTACTCAGGAGGAACTGGCAAGAAGAATTGGTACGAACAAGTCGTATATCTCACGTGTAGAGACAGGTAGAACAGAACCTAAGATTTCTACTTTCTACCGAATTGCTGAGGCTTTGGGATTACATGTACAATTGGTTGCAGCAACCTCTTTAGTGGAGAGTTAGTGGAGAGTTGGTGGAGAGTTATTTTGGGGTTTCTTTCAGAGTATCAGTAGATTAAGGGCATTTAGTGGAGGGTTGTGCAAAATCTAGATTTTGCGACAACAGCGAAGCCTATAATATGTATCCATGCGGCGTTGGACAAAGATTTACTTACCTCGCTTCGCTCCTACAGTGACCTTTGGTTCTCTTTCGCTTTGCTCAATCGAAATGACAAAGCATAATAGACGCCTGAGGTTTTCCGTCCTTACGGAAAAGATATTCCGTCCTTGCGGAATAGGTGCAACATAAGGGACAACAAACCCTTTCCGCATAGACGGAAAACACCTATCATTATAATAAAGGGAATTACCATCCTGCTGCATCCCAGCCAGCAGCAGCGTACCAATCTGTGGCACGGAAATCATCTAAGGTAATTGATTCTGTACAGATACCAGGAACACATGCTGCCACACCGGTATAATTACTCCTGTCAAGCAGTTGAGTACCATGCGATGCGGTGTACCACCAACTAGTAGCATCGCGCGAAATAACCATTTCGTCATAAGCTGCTTTCCATTGATTGTATTCTGAAGAATCACTGCCAACAACATTCTTTATTACCTGACCAAAATCGGAATACAAACTGTATCGCGAACCATCACCATACGAACCAAAACCATATCTAATCAAGTTTGGAATATTTGGCAGTTCCTTTCCATAATTAAAATATTGAGTAATTAAATTACGCGTTAGTTTTGTGAAAGCATCAACTTTGCTGCAATCAACGGCAGAGAGAACTGCACCATAACGCGAACCCGATGCTACCACTTCATTAACATCGTAGTAGTTATAGTACTCAAACGAGATATCCTTAACATCCAATGGATGTGAAAAGAATGGCTTTGTCATTACCGAATAGGGTGCACCAGGACCTGGAATTTCACATGGCGAACCAACAATGTAATCGGCACAATCCTTTAACTGGTAGATTACCTCGATAGTTTGCATAAAGCATGCATCAAAAAACAAGAATTGTAAATGCTTAATATCAGATTGGGTAATGCTAGTTGCCAAATCACGAACATCGAGCGAAGAACCAGTGTTTGCCGAAGGGCTGTTTTTGCCATTATCAATACCAATGTAACGTGTTACTGCCGAACTGGTACCAGGAATAAAACCTTCACCATGCGACCACATTACAAGTCCGTAACCTTCTTCAGAATTATAGTTCTGATATACATAGTTAAGAACTAGCTTCACTGTTTCTGGACTTGCCGAATCAAGATCGGTATCAAAGGTCTTTACACGTACAGTATCACGTTTCTCTGGATCAATCTGGTAAATTCTAGGTAATTTGGTATCATCTATGTAAACCAGCATGTTATCCTCATTGGGAATACTGGCTGAACCCTGTACCAACTCCATAACATCATCCATGGCAAAGCTGGCAAGTGAGTTCTCGGCAGCCATGTAAAGCAACACTGTGCGTTGTGTATGAGGACGCTGAATAACCTTTATTCTTTTTCCCATGGTCTTTGCCATGATGTAAAGTTCGGCTTCACGTGCCTTTCCTAAATTGTTTTCCTCGGCTTTAAGAAAGATTTTGTTAATACCGGCAGATCCTTCATTAGCAGAAAGCTTAAGCCAATCGGTATTTTCGCCTTCAATGGTAGCAGTCCACTCCTGCCCTGTATCAAAGGCTACCTCGAACTCGAACGAACGGGCATTCTGAGAAATGCTTGTAGGCAATTTGTCCTCCTGTCCTTCAAGTGCCTTGAAGTAGTAATTCGTAGTATCTTCTACTTCATAGCAAGAAGAAAACACCAATGCAGCAAATAGCCAGAAATATCTACAAAATACAAGTTTATTCATCAGGAATATCGATTTCCAAAACTTTTTCGAATGCAAAATCTGCAGTTGTTAGGTATCTTACTACCAAGTTCTTCTGTTCTGAATAACGTTTACGCAACTTGATAAACTTCTTCTCTGCATCTTCCTTTGATTCTGAGTAGAAAATAGCACAAGTGCGATCATGAAGTCCCTTGGAAATTTCAAGATAGTTCTTCAACTGGTAAGAATACTCACTCCAGTTGCCCAAGAACTTTAGTTTTCCCTTCAACTTTACGTTAGGCATAGCCTGAATATCTGTAAAGTAAACGGTTGAATCAGCAAAAGATGCAGAAAAACCAAACATATACACTGTAATAGGTTTATCTGCCTTTGGTTTCTTCTTTTCAAAGGTGAAAGAAGAAAATACGCAAACTGCAGCCAAAAGGGTCAATATATATCCTAATCTTTTCATTTTCTTGTTTTTGGTTTATTTATCCACGAACTATATGAATTTCGCAAATTCTAAAATTTATCATGCAAAAATAATAGAAAAAGCGGATACAAGGGTAACTTGCACCCGCTTTTTAGGATATATTACGATAAATACTTTATTCCTGACCCAAATCTACTGCAAAGTTAGCACGCTTTCCAGATGGGAACATACCACTCCGGAACAATACCTGCTCTGGACTTTGTGATGCTGCCTTTGTGATAGCCTCAAGATCTGCAGTACTCTTTACATTGTTGCCATTTGCCTTTAGGATAATGAAGCCTTTTGTAATTCCTGCTTCCTTCATCTTGCCACCAGTTACACCGGTAACCTGTAAGCCATAGCTTAATCCCAGCTGCTGCTTCAACTCATCTGGCAATGGACGGAATGCTGCACCCAGCAAGTCCAAATCTGCAGTCTTAACTACACTTGTATTTCCCTGAGAATTCTTCAAGGTTACAGAAATAGTCTGTTCCTTCTTGTTACGTACTATCTTCACATTAACCTTATCACCAGGACGATGCTGTGCCAAAACTTCCTGCAAATCAGCAAATGTCTTAATCTGCTTGTTATCAATGCCAACAATTACATCGTCAACCTTGATGCCAGCTGATGCAGCACTACCACCATCGGTAACCTCTGCAACCAAGACACCTTCCTTCACACCTAGTTCTTCAGCCTTCTGCTTCATCTGTTCGGCAGTCTTATCATCCATGGTCAGATCGGTACCAATTGCACGGCAAGAAATACCCAACATAGCACGCTGAACACTACCATAGGTCTTCAAGTCCTGAACAACCTTCTTCATAATATTTGAAGGAATAGCAAAGCCATAGCCACTATATGCACCAGTTGGAGAGTAAAGCATAGCATTGATACCTATCAACTCACCCTTTGCATTAACCAAAGCGCCACCACTGTTTCCAGAGTTGATAGCAGCATCTGTCTGTATAAAGCTTTGGATATCAGCAGCTTTACCATTTACAGAACCACCACTTAAAGAACGAGCCTTAGCACTAACAATACCTGCAGTAACAGTTGAATTCAAGTTGAAAGGGTTACCAACAGCCAATACCCATTCGCCAATCTTCAGTACGTCTGAATCGCCAACAGGGATAGTTGGGAAACTCTTACCCTCAATCTTAACCAAGGCCAAATCTGTACTTGGATCAGTGCCAATCAAACGACCCTTAAACTCACGTTCATCATTCAAACGAACTACGATTTCATCTGCACCTTCGATTACATGGTTATTTGTAACGATATAACCATCCTGTGAGATAATAACACCAGATCCAAAACCTACACGAGGTTGAGTTTGAATCTGACGCTGCTGACCACGACCATCACCAAAGAAGAAATCAAAGATATCGGGCATCTCCTGAACAGTTTGTGTCTTACTCAACTGAGTTGACTTAATATGTACCACTGCATGAATAGAATTTTCGGCAGCCTGGGTTAAATCTACAGGCTGTGGAGCAGTGATTTGCTGAACGGCAGCTTCACTATTTGGATTCTGCTCGAACATTTCATTGAACTCTGCCTTACCGCTATTGTTTTCGTTAGCATTGCTAATAGCATAAGCAGTTACACTAACAGCGCCCAGCGCAACCAGTGCGATAGCTGAAATCATCAAATACTTTTTAGTTCCTAATTTCATAACTATATATGTTTAAATTGTTAATATTCCTTGTTTGTTTAACATTCACGTTGTTAAATTAACGACAAAAATCATTCACCACAAACATTTTGGCAGTAGATTTTCCATTAATTAACAAACAAAACACTATCCTTAACAGCAGTTATACGAAAAGAAGAATTGTTTCACATTTATTTATCAATGTCTGCCAAAGCGTCATTCCAAGCACTATTCTTAAAAAGATTAAACGTGTAATTTTGTCAGTTATCTAATTTGGCGTAACTTTGTCGCCATAAAGTATTGAACTGCAGTAGGACGG
>JAGHTY010000061.1 GCA_018065125.1 Candidatus Minthousia equi | reverse complement strand
TTGCTATTGGGGCAAATGCACAGCTAAAGCCACGCGTAGTGATACTTACCGACATTGGGCAACCCGACCTTGAGCCAGACGACACCGAGTCGCTTGTTCATCTGCTTTGCTATGCAGATATGCTTGAGATAGAGGGTATCATTACCTCTACAGGATGGAACTGCGACCCCTATCCTACCGAGAGTGCCGCCTATCGTGACTCTGTGGTGGAAGCATACGCTACAGATGTGCACATGCTCATGAAACGCTCGGGGCAAAAGGCATTTGCTACTATAGGCAAGGAGAACGGCAAGCAGCAGATGGGTTACTGGCCAAGTGCCAAATACATCCGCAGCCGTTGCAAGATGGGTAGCCAGCGAGCAGGCATCGGGGTGATTGGCAAAGACAATGACTCGGAGGGAAGCGAACTTATCATACAACTGGCAGACGAGAACGACGACCGCCCTATCTGGGTATGTGCATGGGGAGGTGCCAACACCTTGGCACAAGCCATCTGGAAGGTACAACAAACACGCACGCCAGAACAGCTGAAGGCTTTCCTGCACAAGCTGCGCCTTTACACCATCACCGACCAGGACATGGTGTATGCCATGCGCGAGAACCTGGCCTATAGTTCTCACCAATGGATGCGACGTGAGTTTGCCAACGACCTGAAGCTGGTGTGGGATGAAGGGGCATGGCAGCTGCAATGCGAACTGGGTAAGCAGTATTGGCAAAAGATACAGCAGCAAATTCAGGGACATGCCACCATGGGAAAGCAATACCCCAACTACAAATATGGTGTAGAGGGCGATACGCCTTCGTTCCTGAATGTGATTCCCAACGGACTTCACAACCCCGAGGAACCAATGCAGGCAGGTTGGGGTGGCTATCACACATGGGCTTTAACCAAGGATTCTACAACCTATGCATGGACAAGCTGGCAAGAACCCGTAAAGAGCCTTTCGGAAGAATACTACCAACACTTCTACCAGGATAACCTGAACGACTTCATTGCCCGCATAGAATGGGCAGAGAAGGGGAAAGGCAATCACAACCCTGTAGCCATCGTTAATGGGAAAAAAGGAACAGATGCCATCGTAGTAAAGGCAAAACCAGGACAGACAATCACGCTGGATGCCTCGAAATCGTTTGACCCAGATGGTGATAAGCTGAGCTTTAGCTGGTGGCAGCAGAAAGGTATTGGAAAGGCAATGGTTGAATTAGGCAACGACAAGTCTTCGTCTGTCAAATTGAAAATGCCTGCTGCTTCATCTAATGATGAAATTCACATCATCTGCGAGGTACACGATAACAGCAAGTACACCTTGCTTGCCTATCGCAGAATTATCATAAGAAATGAAAAGAACTTTGACAATGCTTTTGCCCAGGGATTTAAGAATCCCGTGCTTCCAGGTTTCCATGCCGACCCTTCTGTGTGTCGTGCCGGAGATGATTTCTATCTAGTAAACTCCACATTTCAATACTTCCCTGGTGTCCCTGTATTCCATAGCAAGGATCTGATACACTGGGAGCAGGTAGGCAACTGCCTCACACGCCCTTCACAGCTTGATTTGTCGGGTTTGTACAGTCAGCAGAATCCCGAATTAGGATGGACAAATGGCGGCATTTATGCTACAACCATTCGCTACAACGAGCGCAACAAGCGTTTCTATATGGTAACTACGATATTTCCTTCACGCCGTCATTTCTATGTATGGACAGACGATCCTGCTGGCGAGTGGTCGGAACCCATAGTGATTGACTTTGCCATTGGAAGCTGCGACCCAACGCTTTATTTCGAGGGCGACAAGACCTACTTTCTTTGGAAGGAAGGCGATATCAAGATTTGCGAGATAGACGTAGAGACAGGCAAACAGCTTGGTGAGATTCATCATCTTGGCACAGGCCTTGGCGGTCGTTATCCCGAGGGGCCTCACATTTATAAAAAGGATGGTTTCTATTACATGATGCTTGCCGAAGGTGGCACAGAGCATGGTCATCAGGTCAACATCCTACGCAGCCGTAGTCTTTTTGGTCCTTATGAGTCGAATCGGGCCAATCCCATCCTCTCGCATTTCAATATGGAGATGCAAGGCAGCGAGATACAAGGTCTTGGCCATGCCGACCTTGTTCAGGCACCCGACTCATCGTGGTGGATGATCTGCCTTGGCTATCGCACAAGCGGTTACCTGCTGCATGTAATGGGACGTGAAACAATGCTTGCCCCTGTTCGCTGGGATGAAAATGCATGGCCAGTGGTAAATGGTAATGGTACCTTATCTGTGGATATGAGCTGCAACACCTTGCCACAGGTGCCTATGCCTGTTGATCCTAAGCGTGAGGATTTTAACTACATAAAGCGTGATGTAACAACCGACAGCTATGGTTCAATTGGTTTGCCTTGGGGATGGATGAGTATTGGCAATCCAGATTTCAGTTGCTATTCACTTACAGAACGCAAGGGCTGGCTGCGACTGCACCCTACCGCTACTCCACTCGATGCTGCCACCTCTCCTACCTTTGTGGCAAGGCGACAGACAGAAAAATCATTTACAGCAACTACCCTGCTCGATGCCTCACATCTTGCAGAGGGGGCACAGGCAGGTATCACGGCTTATGCCGCTCCGCTTAATCATTATGATGTAATTGTTGAGAATCGTGGCGGAAAGCTTGTGGTGCATTCAAATATCCGATTGGGCGAACTTGCTCATTCTGAAAAGGAAATAACCTTGAAAGGAAAGAAAGTATATTTACGTATCACCTCTGATGGTGCATATTATTTCATGCAAGTTTCGGAGAATGGCAAATCCTTTGAAACACTCTGCAAGATGGATTTCCGCTACCTATCTACCGAAGTTATCGGTGGCTTTACAGGTGTGATGCTCGGTGTCTTTGCACAAGGAACAAATAAGAAAGGCTATGCCGATTTTGATTGGTTTGACTATGTTACAGATTAATAATTAATTAACTCGGATGAAATAATGAAACAACTCATTACCTTAGGTTTATCCCTTCTTTTGTTCTGTAGTTTTACAGACAAGGCATTCATAATTGCAGATGGCAACACATTAGCCGACATTGTTGTTGCTGTTGACGAGTGGCCAGGCGTAACCCGTGCAGCAGGTGACCTTTGTGACGACGTAGAACGTGTGACAGGAAGAAAACCCATGCTCGCCAATCAATATCATCAGGGCAGCATTGTGGCAGGAACTATTGGTCACAGCCAGATAATCGACTCGCTCATCAACGCTGGTAGGCTAGATGTTAGTGAGATTGAAGGACAATGGGAATCCTACCTGATTGAAGAGATAGATGGTTCGCTAGTAATTGCCGGAAGCGATCGTCGAGGTACAATCTACGGCATTTACACCATCTCTGAAAACATCGGCGTTTCACCTTGGTACTGGTGGGCCGATGCTCCTGTGGCTCATCAGGAAAGCCTCACATACAATGGCAAGCGAATGGTGCAACCTTCACCTAAGGTAAAATACCGTGGTATCTTCATCAACGACGAATGGCCTTCGTTTGGCACCTGGGCAACCAATCACTTTGGTGGGGTTAACTCCAAAATGTACAGCCACATGTTCGAACTATTGCTTCGACTCAAGGCCAACTACCTATGGCCTGCCATGTGGGACAGCCGCTTCAATGAGGATGATCCTCTGTCACCAGAGGTTGCAGACATGTATGGCATCGTAATGGGAACTTCGCACCACGAACCTATGATGCGTGCTCATAAGGAGTACGTCTATCGGAAAGACAGCATCGGTGCTTGGGATTATTCAACTAACAAGGCTAATCTTGACCGATTCTTTGAGGAAGGCCTTGAACGCAACAAGAACTACGACAACCTGATTACCATAGGTATGCGTGGTGATGGCGACGTGGCCATGGGTAAAGGTGATGATGAAGACAACATGAAGACGCTGCGTGATGTAGTGGAAGGACAGCGTGAGATCATTGAACGTGTTTATCAGCGTCCGGCCAGTGAGGTGCCACAGCTTTGGGCAATCTTCACCGAGGTACAGCGCTACTACGATGCAGGCTTCAACGTTCCCGACGATGTTACCCTACTTTTCTGTGACAACAACTGGGGTTACATCCGTCGCACAGGTCCTGAAAATGAGCGTAACCGCAAGGGAGGTCTCGGCCTTTATTATCACATCGACATGAATGGTGGCCCCTGGAACGACCGCTGGGTTAATACAACTACCGTAGCCAAGATGCGTGAGCAGCTCCATTTGGCATACCAGACAGGCATTGACCGCATCTGGATCATTAACGTTGGTGACCTTAAGCCTAAGGAGATGCCTATCGACTTCATCATGCACTACGCGTGGAACCCCGAAGCCATCGGACCTGACGATTGTGAGGCTTATATGAACCGATGGGCAGCCAGCATCTTCGGACAGGAACACGCCGAGGAGATAGCAAGCATCGTGACTGAGTACTCTAAACTAAATCTGGAACGTAAGCCAGAGGTGCAGCGCGTGGGTATCTACAGCGTAGCAACAGGCGAGGCAAAACGTATGTATGACCGTTGGGATGCACTAGAGCAACGCACCCTTGCCTTGAGTGAAAAAATACCAACCAAAGCACGTGACGCCTTCTATCAGCTAGTGGAATATCCTGCCGTAGCGAGTGCCGGTGTGGCCAAGATCTATCTGGCTGCCACCATGGGAGACAGCCTTACCATGCAGAAACTCTTTGAGCGTGATCAGCAAATGACAGATAAATATAACAAGGAGATAGCTGGCGGCAAGTGGGACGGCTACATGCTCGACAAACACATCGGTTATCGCCAGTGGTTCATGCCAGATGAGAATGTGTTGCCAAAAGTGGCTAAAAACGTATCGACAGAACGCGTTGAGCCAAATGAAGTTAGCATCATGGCACATAACTATAGTCGTATGACCAAGGGAAGCAAGAGTGAATGGCGTTTCCTCCCAGGTCTGGGCCGTGGCAAGGGAAACATGGGTATATGGCCTGTGACGGCTCCAAGCTGTCCGGAAGGTGATGGTGCGGTATTGGAATACGACATCGACTTTGTGCATGCCGATTCCAATAAACTTGCTCTTGGCATACTTCCAACCAATGACATCAATCCCCGCCGCGGTCTTCGCATAGGCATCCGCATAGACAATGGCGAGATGCAGACAATCGATGCACGACAAGGTTATGTAGATACCTTCAACGAATATACAAATGAGAACATAGCTCGCTCAAAGGTACTGAAACCCCTGCCACAACCAGCAAAAGACATCTATCTCTCTGGTTTCCGCCAACGTATGCGCAGCGAGGTTTTCGACAATCTTCGCTGGCTAAGCATCGATCTCAGCGTTCCTACTGCAGGCAAACATACTCTCAAGATTGTGATGATTGATCCAGAGATTGTTGTGGAGAAACTTGTCATCAATCCAGATAACGAACATCCATCATATCACGGAAAAGAATAAAAATCTATGAATAGCATGAGAAAATCATTTATCATTGCTTTTGCCATGCTCTGTGCAGGAAGTACCAAGGCACAGACATTGAAGGAAGGCGAAATGCCAACACTCCCTCCCTTCCCTGAATTGCCAGAGATGAAACCTGTTGGTTCGGTGCCATTAGCCGACATCAACACGTTTGCCGAAGTGAAACTCGGCAACCCTATCACCGATGGTCCTATCAAGCCAACTTGGGAGTCGATAGAGGCAAACTACCCTGGCTCATCAGAATGGCTGAGAGAGGCGAAGTTTGGTTTCTGGGTGCATTTTGGCCCTCAGTCAGCAGGCGAAAGCGGCGACTGGTATGCTCGCAACTTATATAAGGAGCAAGATGGCCATGAGGCGAACAGAAATCATGTGAAACGTTACGGACATCCTTCTGAGGTTGGCTATAAAGATGTTCTGAAAGATTGGAATCCTACAAAGCTCGATCCTGAATATCTCACCAAGCTATACCAGAAGGCAGGCGCTCGCTTCCTGATGATTCAGGGTGTGCATCATGACAACTACGACCTCTGGAACTCGCAGTATCACCCATGGAACTCGGTGAACATAGGTCCTAAGCGTGACCTGCTGCGAGAATGGGCAGATGCTTGCCGAAAGTACGACATGCATTATGGTGTGACCTTTCACCACGAATACACTTGGTGGTGGTGGCAAACGGCCTTTGGCGCTGATTCAAAGGGCCACAAGGCAGGCGTGCCTTACGATGGTAACCTAACGCTAGAAGACGGCAAGGGCAAGTGGTGGGAAGGCTACGACCCTCGCCTGCTCTACGGAATCGACCTAAGAGAATACGAATCAGTAGAGGCTTGTGCTCATACAGGATGGTCGCCTCCTAAAGACGGTATCTTCTGGCGTCACCTAGATTACTGCAAGTGGTATGCCACACAATGGGCTTTGCGCATGATGGATGTGGTGGCAAACTACGACCCCGACTTCATCTACACCGATGGCACAATGCAAGGTCCTTTCTGTGGAAATGGTACAGGCACTGGCTACAAGTGCAATGCCATGCAGACGGTGATGGCCGACTACTACAACCGCCAGCTAAAGAAGAAAGGAAAGGTGGATGCATTCAGCATCATCAAGTTCCGCGACACCACCAATGGTGCCGTGAATACTGCTGAGTTTGATTTCCCAGACACTATCAACGCCGTGCAACCTTGGATTCGCGAAGCACCTGTTGGCGATTGGTTCTATGCACCAGGTTTTACCTACGACTCAGGTTCTATGATACGCTTTGTCATAGAGGCAATATCTCGCGATGGCAATGCAGCACTCAACATTCCTATGCTGCCCGATGGCTCCATCGAAGATGCATGTGTGAAGATGCTTGAGGAGGTGGGCAACTGGATGGCCATCAACGGAGAGGCGGTGTATGGCAGTAAGGCCTGGAAGAAGATTGGCGAAGGCGAAATCACAAAGAAAGGTAAGCTGAAAAAACTGCCAGGCGGCAAACTTGATGAAAGTCATAAGAACTTTAAATTTAATGCTCAGGACATACGTTTCACTGTAGGTAAGAATGGTTCGCTCTATGCTTTCTGCATGGCTCTGCCAAATGCAGGTGAGACAGTAAAAGTGTATTCGCTTGCAAAGTCGGAGGGAAAGAAAGTAAAGAGCGTTCAACTGCTTGGTAGCAAGGCAAAACTGAAATGGATGCAGACAAATGATTGCCTCACAATCGAATGTCCACAGTCGCTGCCTTGCAAGACAAGCATCGAGATTAGGATTGATTAAACGAAAAACAATAACAAAAGCAAAAAATGAAGGTATCATTCAAAGCACTTACACTGACAGCTGTTCTTGGCGCAGCTACATGTGCCAATGCACAGCAGCGTGATTGGGAGAATCCGCATGTGTTTGGCATCAACAAATTGCCTTATCATGCCACACTACAGTTGCCTTCGCGTGAGGCAGAGTGCAAGGAAATCATTTCGCTCGATGGCAAGTGGGCTTTCCATTGGTCGAAGGATCCTGAATCGCGCATCATGGATTTCTGGCAAACAGATTATGATGTTACATCGTGGGATAAGATTGCCGTACCAGGCAACTGGCAACTGCAAGGTTTTGGTCGACCTATTTACATCAACATCAACTATCCATTCGAGCGCAATGAACCTTCGGTGACAAGCGAACCACCACACGACTGGTATGCCTACGACCACCGCAATCCTGTGGGACAGTATGTAACCCATTTCGAGGTAACCAAGGAAATGCTGGCACAGAACCTCATCCTGCACTTTGGCGGTGTGCATTCTGCCATGTATGTTTGGATTAACGGCAAGAAAGTTGGATATAGTCAGAACTCCATGTCGCCTGCCGAATTTGATGTAACATCGTTTGTGCACGAAGGCAGCAACAAACTTGCCGTAGAGGTGTATAGATGGAGCGACGGCTCGTATCTAGAAGACCAGGACATGTGGCGACTCTCTGGTATCTTCCGCCCTGTGCAGTTGTGGGTAAGGCCTTTGGTACATATTGCTGACTATAAAATAGACCCTCTCTTATCTCCCTTAAAGGGAGAGGATCTTTGCCACGCCACATTTATGGCTGAAGTAAAGGTATGTAATACGGGGCAGAATACTGTGAAGAATGTGCCAGTAAGTGTGACGATTGATGGACAGAAGCTAGAAGACAAGATCGCAAAACTGGCACCAGGCGATACTGTGACCGTAAAACTTTCCCGACAGATGCAGAACGTGCACCTATGGTCGGCTCATGATCCTTATCTGTATCCTATAAGCATTGATGCTGCTGGTGAACATTTTGATTATCAAACAGGATTCAAACGCGTAGAAATAAAGGGCGAAGTGCTGAAAATCAATGGCAAGAACGTGAAACTGAGAGGTGTGAACCGACATGACCACCATCCGCGTACTGGGCGCTATGTAGATCGTGCTACCTACGAGAAAGACATTGCCCTGATGAAGCAATGCAACATCAATTTTCTGCGCACTAGTCACTATCCAGACGACCCATACCTATATGAACTTTGTGACCGCTATGGCATCTTCGTGATGGATGAAGCCAATCAGGAAAGTCACGGCTATGGCTATGCCAACGAGTATATGGGTCATCAACCCGATTGGAAGGATGCGCATGTAGATCGTGCCGTAAGCCTAGTGGAGCGCGACAAGAACCATCCAAGCATCATCCTCTGGTCATTGGGCAATGAGGGTGGCGTAGGTCCTAATCTTTTGGCCATGCGCGATACCATCGAACAGCTCGATTCTTCACGCCCTGTGTTCTACGATGCTCCCGACCTTAGACACACCAGCATTCACGACGACAGCTATCTTTATCCTGAAGATTTACGCAAACGTGCTCAGGAAGAGACAAATATGCCATTCATGATGCGCGAGTATGCTCATGCCATGGGAAACTCTATGGGCAACCTGAAGGAATATTGGGATGTAATCTATGCCGACTCTACCATCTGTGGTGCAGCTATCTGGGATTGGGTAGATCAGGGTTTGGAAAAAGATGGTTACTGGGCATACGGAGGCGATTTTGGCGACATGCCTAACGATGGGCCTTTCTGTATAAACGGATTGATTGGCCCTGACCGTGTGCCACATCCTCATTACTACGAGGTGCAGTATGTTTATCAGCCAATACATTTCAGCTACGAAAACGGAGTGGTGAAGAAAGTAAGCATGGATCCATTCGAAAGTGTTGACGACTTTGCATACGAAGAGAACCGAGAAGAGGTGAACGGTGAAACACTGATAAACGTACGTGCCCTGCTGAAGGAAGACAAGCCATGGGCCAAGAAAGGAACCGTGGTGTGCCACGAGCAATTTGTGACCGGCCAATACCGCTACCCTACCCAACTGGCAACAACAAAGAAACCTAAGGTAACCCGTAACAACGAACGCATCACCATCACAACCGCCAAGGGTACATTGCTCATCGATGCCAAGACGGGCGCATTAACCCAATACGAAGTAAACGGAGAAAACTTGCTGAAGGCACCACTAGAGCCCTACTTCTGGAAAGCAGAGAACGACAACCAGAGCAAGGCAAATTTTGCCCAACGTGTGGCTGCATGGAAGGATTGTGCTGCCAATCGCGAGGTTCGTAACCTACAAGTAAAGAAGTGCAAGGAAGGCGTGATGGCCACCTTCCTAATGCATTTGCCTGTTGGTGCCGACTATCGACTTACATATATTATAAATAATGAGGGTGAGGTGCACGTCACTGCTGCTTATTTGCCACAGGTAAATGACATCCCACTGATGCCTAAGTTTGGCATGCGATTGGCACTCGATGCCTCACAAATAGAATGGTATGGCCGTGGTCCTGAGGAGAACTACAGCGACCGCAAGCGCTCACAGCACATTGGTCATTACCAGAAGTTGCTCACTGATTACCAGACAGAATATATTCGTCCACAGGACAACTCCTACCGTTGTGACGTGCGCTGGATGAGCACCATAGCATCGGGTCATCACCTTACTATCCGTGGCCTTCAGCCACTCTGCATCCGTGCCTACAACTATGCCGACGAACAACTCGACATGGGTCATCGCCACCCATGCGACATAGAGCGCGACGGGCTTATGCACCTCAACATCGACCTCAACGTGCATGGCGTGGGTGGAGCCGATACCTGGGGAAAGCGCACATTGCCAGAATACACCAATCCAGGCACAGAACCTTATCTTTATTCATTTATTATCGAAGTAGAATGAAAACCATGAAGTATTATTTTGCCCTTACCCTCCTTGCAGGAGCATTGATGACCTCTTGCAAACAAACTACGCATGTTGAACCATTTGGCCCTCTGCCAACCGAGGATCAACTGGCACTGCAGGACATGGAGATGTATGCCTTTCTGCACTACTCGCTCAATACCTACACCGATCAGGAATGGGGATTTGGTAATGAGGACCCTTCGTTGTTCAATCCATCGAACCTCGACACCCGTCAGTGGGTAAAGACCTGTAAGGCAGCAGGAATGAAAGGAATCATCTTTACCGCCAAGCACCATTGTGGTTTCTGCATGTGGCCATCTGAATATACGGATTATTCGGTAAAATCAGCTCCCTGGAAAGACGGCAAGGGCGATGTGGTGGCAGAACTTGCCGAAGCATGTCGTGAAGAAGGATTGAAGTATGCCGTCTATCTTTCGCCTTGGGACAGACACCATCCTGCCTATGGCAAACCCGAATACGTAACCTATTTCCGTAACCAGCTGCGAGAGCTGCTAACCAACTATGGTGACATTTATGAGGTGTGGTTTGATGGTGCCAATGGCGGTAATGGCTGGTATGGTGGTGCCAATGAAACACGTAAGATTGACCGCCTGACCTACTACGACTGGGGGCCAACCTACGAGATGATACGTGAATTACAGCCACACTGCATGATTTGGAACGATGGTGCCGACCGCCGTGGCGACCTACGCTGGGTGGGAACCGAAGCAGGCAACATCGGCCAGCGCAACTGGAGCAAGATGAGCAGCACCAAGGATCCTGAGTGGGGCGACCTGCATTGGGGTATGGAAG
>JAGHTY010000098.1 GCA_018065125.1 Candidatus Minthousia equi | reverse complement strand
ATTAGACCATATAATATATATAAACAGATGGATTGCGGTAGCCTTTATCCTATTGGCACACGGAATAAACAAGCACATTTTGCGTAAAACACATGCAGAATGTGTTAAACAAATGTTGATTTTCTGCACTATTTTGCCAAATACAGGAAATTTTGAAAAACAAATAAAATTGGGGTAAATCTTTTATGATTAAAGACTTACCCCAATTAGTTAAAGTTCTATTTTACGTTATCTTATTCTTCCAGAGCGCCCTGGGCGGCAGCCAAACGTGCGATAGGCACACGGAATGGAGAACAAGAAGCATAGTTCATGCCAACCTTTGCACAGAACTTAACAGAAGATGGTTCACCACCATGCTCACCGCAAATACCGGTACGCATGCCTGGACGAACGGCACGACCCTTCTGAACAGCCATTTCGATCAATTGACCTACACCGTGCTGATCAAGTACCTGGAATGGGTCAACCTTCAAGATCTTCTTCTCCAGATATGCTGGCAAGAAGCTTGCGATATCGTCACGAGAGTAACCAAAGGTCATCTGAGTCAAGTCATTAGTACCGAATGAGAAGTACTCTGCCTCGGTAGCGATTCTGTCGGCAGTCAATGCTGCACGAGGAATCTCGATCATGGTACCGATTTCGAATGCTACTTCTACACCTTCTTCTGCAAATACTTCTGCAGCTACCTTCTTGATGATTTCCTTCTGCTGCTTCAACTCGTACAAGATACCAATCAGAGGAACCATGATTTCTGGATGAGGATCGAATCCTTCCTTCTTCAACTGGCAAGCAGCACCCAAGATAGCGCGTGTCTGCATAGCTGTGATTTCTGGGAAGGTAATACCCAGACGGCAACCACGGTGACCCAACATTGGGTTGTTTTCTGCCAAGCTGTTTACACGCTTCTTGATTTCTTCAACGGTAACGCCCATTTCCTTAGCCATGATTTCCTGACCTGCCTGATCGTGTGGTACGAACTCGTGCAATGGTGGGTCGAGCAAACGAATGTTTACATGCAAGCCGTCCATTGCCTTCAAGATGCCATAGAAGTCGGCCTTCTGGTATGGCAACAACTTAGCCAATGCCTTTTCACGACCTTCTGCATTCTCTGCCAGAATCATCTCACGCATAGCGATAATCTTCTGGTCATCGAAGAACATATGCTCGGTACGAGTCAAACCAATACCCTTTGCACCAAATGCGCGAGCAACCTCTGCATCGTGTGGAGTATCAGCGTTGGTACGGATTTCCATCTTGGTATACTTGTCGCACAAGTCCATCAATTCCTTAAAGTCACCGCTCAACTCAGCAGCCTTGGTAGGAATCTGACCAGCATATACCTGACCGGTAGTACCGTTCAAAGAAATATAATCACCTTCCTTATAGGTTACGCCTTCGATTTCAACAGTCTTTGTCTTGTAGTTAACGTTGATGGCACCTGCACCTGATACACAGCACTTACCCATACCACGAGCCACAACAGCTGCGTGAGAGGTCATACCACCACGAGCAGTCAAGATACCCTCTGCACTTGCCATACCTGCCAAGTCCTCAGGAGAAGTCTCGATACGAACCATAACAACCTTGTGACCGTTTGCATGCCACTCCTGAGCATCGTCAGCGTGGAATACGATCTGACCGCAAGCAGCACCTGGAGATGCAGGCAAACCCTGAGTGATAACCTTTGCCTTCTTCAAGGCATCCTTATCGAATACTGGGTGCAACAGTTCATCCAACTTCTGAGGTTCGCAACGCAAGATAGCAGTCTTTTCATCAATCAAGCCTTCCTTTACCAAATCCATGGCAATCTTTACCATAGCAGTACCGGTACGCTTACCATTACGTGTCTGCAAGAACCACAGTTTACCTTCCTGTACAGTGAACTCCATATCCTGCATATCGTGGTAATGGTGCTCCAGCTTGTCCTGCAGTGCATCCAGCTCTGCATACAACTCAGGCATAGCCTCTTCCATTGAAGGATACTTAGCAGCACGCTCCTCTTCAGAGATACCTGCACGCTCTGCCCAACGCTGTGAACCAATCTTGGTAATCTGCTGTGGAGTACGGATACCAGCAACAACATCCTCACCCTGTGCATTGATCAGGTACTCACCATTGAACAGGTTTTCACCGTTACCGGCATCACGACTGAAGCACACACCAGTAGCAGAAGTATCACCCATGTTACCGAATACCATTGCCATTACAGATACTGCAGTGCCCCATTCATCAGGAATACCCTCCATCTTACGGTAAAGGATAGCACGCTCGTTCATCCAGCTGCGGAATACAGCGCAGATAGCACCCCAAAGCTGCTCCATTGGATCGGTTGGGAAGTCACTGCCTGTTTGCTCCTTGATAGCTGCCTTAAACAGGGCAACCAACTTCTTCAAAGACTCTACAGAAAGATCCTTATCCAGAGTAACACCCTGCTCTTCCTTCACCTTCTCGATGATAGCCTCGAATGGGTCGATGTCTTCCTTATTTACTGGCTTCATACCCAATACAACGTCACCATACATCTGTACGAAACGGCGATATGAATCATATACGAAGTGTGGATTGTTGGTCTTCTTTACCATACCTTCTGCAACCTCGTCATTCAAACCCAGGTTCAGGATTGTATCCATCATACCTGGCATTGAAGCACGCGCACCAGAACGTACAGATACCAACAATGGATTCTCTACGCTACCGAACTTACAATTCATCAGTGCCTCGGTATGGGCAACTGCCTTGTTTACGTCATCCTTCAGGATCTCAACGATCTTGTCCTGACCAATCTCGTAATACTCATTACAAGTGTCAGTAGTAATAGTAAAACCAGGAGGAACTGGTACGCCGATCAAATTCATTTCGGCAAGGTTAGCTCCCTTTCCTCCCAATTGCTCGCGCATCTGCGCATTACCTTCGGCTTGTCCGTTACCAAAGGTATAAACTCTTTTCTTATCCATTTTTAAAAACTATATAAAGAGATTTAAGGTAAAAATTACACTCTCGTACGCAAAGATACCATAATTAAAGGTAAACACGAAACATTTTCCCTAAAAAATGCTATATCGAGTTTGCAATTTCTACACTAAATTGGTTGTTCGCGTTTCCAAAATAAAATGAAATCAAAAGACCCGCCCCCCAATTACTGAGAGGCTGGTCTTTTTTCTACTATGTTCATTAAGTAAACCTATACTTATTTATCCTCCTTAATGCGCTTTCCCATAGTGAGGAATGCAATAGGAGCTGCAACGAACAGTGATGAGCAAGTACCGATTACAACACCCAGAATCATTGCGAATGCGAAGCTCTTGATGCTGTCACCACCCAGGATGAAGATACACAGCAACACAATCAAGGTAGATACTGAAGTATTGATGGTACGAGCCAATGTGCTGTTCAGAGATTCGTTGAACAACTGCTGACGGTCGCGCTTTGGATACAGCTTGAAGTTCTCACGGATACGGTCGAAGATAACCACCTTATCGTTAATAGAGTAACCGATAGCGGTAAGGATAGCACCAATGAATGTCTGGTCGATATCCAGTGAGAATGGCATCCAGCCATGGCACAATGAGTAAGCACCTATAATTAATAAGGTATCGCAAACCAATGCTGAGGTAGAACCAACAGAGTATGCCACATTGCGGAAACGAATCAAGATGTAGATGAAGATAGCAGCCAATGCCAGGATCACAGCGATGATAGCACCACGGGTGATATTCTCAGCAATAGAAGGACCTACCTTCTCTGAAGAAATCAGTGAACCACCTTCACGGTTGTCGTAGTTGCGGAAGTCGTCAATAGTTACATTGCCCTTCAGCATACCAGCCTTCTTCAGGTTATCGAACAAGAACATTTCAATCTTCTCATCTGCCTCCTTGCTCTCATCATCGATGAGGTAGTTGGTAGATACACGTATGGTGTTACCCTCGGTACCCAGTGCAATGCACTTCAAAGAAACAGCCTTTCCGTCTTCGCCTACCAATTTTTCGATATCAGCACGCAGAACATTATCAACGGCTTCTGTTGAAACCTTATTATCAAACTGAACTACCAGGTTACGACCACCACTGAAGTCGATACTAGGACTCAAGCCACGCCATACAAGTGAAACCAAGCAAACAACGATAGCAGCACCGAAGACAATGAAGCTCTTACGTGCGTTACCCATGAAGTTAATCTTAGTTCCCTTCATCAGGTTCTTAGAAAGAGGTGTGGTGAAAGTAAGATTCTGCCACTTATCTCTGTACAAGAAGAACTCGAATACGATACGAGTCAGGAATACTGCAGTGAAGAATGAGCAGATGATACCCACGATCAATGTAGTAGCGAAACCACGGATAGGACCTGTACCGAACTGGAACAAGATGATACCAGTGATGATAGAAGTCAAGTTAGAGTCGAAGATTGCGCTCAATGCATTGCTGTAACCAGCGCTCAGAGCCTGTTTCAACTGCTTGCCACCAGCAAGTTCTTCCTTGGTACGCTCGTAGATCAATACATTAGCATCCACTGCCATACCCAATGACAATACCATACCGGCAATACCACTCATGGTCAGTGCAGCACCAAATGAGGTAAGAATACCCAGTGTGAAGAAGAAGTTCACGATCAGTGCACCATTAGCCACCATACCAGCGGTGAAGCCGTACATAGCGCACATGTAAATCATCAGCAGGATGAATGCCACGATGAACGACATGATACCCTGGTTGATTGACTCCTGACCCAGAGAAGGACCAACGATGTTTTCCTGAACGATCTTAGCAGGAGCTGGCATACGGCCTGAATTCAGCACGCTTGCCAAGTCCTTGGTATCTTCTGGAGTGAAGTGACCAGAAATCTGTGAACTACCACCTGAAATCTCATCGTTTACGTTAGGAGCACTGTAAACGTAGTTATCCAGAACGATTGCAATGGCATGACCAATGTTGTTCTTGGTAAGGTTTGCCCAGATACGAGCACCTTCGCTGTTCATGCTCATGCTAACGATAGGACGGTTACCAATACCACGCTCGAAGTCATCGTGTGCCTCGGTAACAACATCACCCTCCAGAGGAGCGCGACCAGTACGAGAAGTAACCTTGATAGCATACAACTCGAACATCTGGCCCTGGTCGTCAACTGGCTTAACACCCCAAAGCAGACGCATATCCTTTGGCAATACCTGCTTAGCAACCTCACCGTTGATAGCACGGTTAACAGTAGCAGTATCGCGATAGCTAGCATAACCTACTACACAGCCGTTACCACCCAACTGAAGTGGGAATGGGTTTGCCTGTGCATCAGCAGCCTTAGTTTCTTCCTTCTTTGCTTCCTCACCCTTCAGGTCAGCAAGTGCCTTCTTTGCATCAGTAGCAGTGCTGTCAACAGCAGCTACAGCAGTTGTGTCGGCAACTTCCTTGTTCTCTTCTGCAGCAGGAGCATCACCATTAGCCAGACGCATGGCCAGATTCTGCAAGTGAGAGATACCCTCCTGAGAGTCGTAGGTCTCCCAGAACTCAAGGTTTGCAGAACCCTGCAGCAACTTACGAACACGGGTAGGTTCCTTGATACCTGGCAACTCAACCATGATGCGGCCACCTTCCATTGTCTGGATGTTTGGCTGTGCCACACCTAAACCATCGATACGTGTACGCAACACGTTCAGTGAGTTACTGATAGCAGCCTCAACTTCGGTACGCAAAGCGCTAACTACCTCAGAGTCGGTGCTATTGGTATTAACCTTTCCCTTCAGGTGCTGGGTAGCGAAGATTTCGGCCAACGCCTTACCACCGTTTGCCTTGAAGGCATCAACGAAGAGAGAGATGAAATCACCCTTGCCCTGTGAAGCAAGCTTAGAGGCCTCGTCAACTGCCTTAACGAATGGCTCGTCAGTCTTGTTGTCGGCCAGAGATTTGATTACATCAGGTACAGAAACTTCCAGGATGACGTTCATACCACCCTTCAAGTCCAAACCCAAACCAATCTGTTTTTCCTCGCACTGTCTGAAAGAGTAAATTCCCAGATAGACAGGGCTGTTGTCATTGCGAAGTGAATCCATGTAAGCGGTCGAGTCACTCATGGTAGCTGCCTTCTTTTCATAGTGGCGAATTACGAATGAGAATGACAAGTAGAACACGCAAACCAATGTCAGCAATGCTGCGAATACCTTCACAAT
>JAGHTY010000169.1 GCA_018065125.1 Candidatus Minthousia equi | reverse complement strand
CACCGCACAAGTCTTGAATTATCTTCATGTTTGCAATTGTAAAATAGGATTACTGATTAATTTTGGAGAGCTTAGTTTAAAATACAAGAGAATCATCAAGTAATCAATATCTATAAAATTTAAATTGGTGGAATTCGTGGAATTCGTGGAAAAGAATGAACTACAAACAAGAAGAATTAAAACCATACAATGATAAAGAGGGTAAGACTGAGCAGGTCACCCAGATGTTCGACCAAATTGCGCCAACATACGACAAGCTCAATCATACCCTCTCTATTGGTATTGACAAGCGTTGGCGCAAGCGTGCCATTAAGGCATTGTTGCCCTATCAGCCTAAGTTGTTACTGGATATTGCCACAGGTACAGGCGACTTTGCCCTACAGGCCTATTCCATGCTGCAACCAGACAGAATCATTGGTGCCGACATCTCTGAAGGCATGATGGAAGTGGGTCGCAAAAAGGTAAAAGAAGCAGGTTTGGAAGGGAAAATCTCTTTTCAGAACGAAGATTGCTGCAAAGGCATGAGTTTTGAGAACGACACCTTCGACGCCATCACAATTGCTTTTGGTGCCCGTAACTTTGAGCATCTGGACGATGGATTGAAAGAAATGCACCGTGTGCTAAAAAAGGGGCAGCCATTGGTACTCTTGGAACTTTGTACCCCCAAGTCTTTTCCAATGAAACAGTTGTTCTGGGTATATGCACATGTAGTGATGCCTACAATCGGACGTCTTATTTCACACGACAACAGCGCCTACACTTACCTACCCGCATCTATGGCAGCTTTTCCGCAAGGCGAAGTGATGCAGGGCATCTTAAAAAATGCAGGTTTCAGCCAGGTTAGCTTTAAGCGCCTCACCTTTGGTATCTGCACCCTATATATTGCGGTTAAATAAAACAACAGAAATGGAAAAATACGGATTACTAGGCTATCCCCTTGGTCACTCATTTTCACGCAATTTCTTCAACGAGAAATTTGCAAACGAAGGCATTGATGCAGAATATGTAAACTTTGAGATTCCTACTATCGACGATATTATGGAGATTATCGCCGAGAACAAAAATCTCAAAGGACTGAACGTTACCATTCCATATAAGGAAAAGGTAATTCCTTATCTTGATGAAATGTCGGCCGAAGCTCGTGCCATTGGTGCTGTGAATGTAGTAAAGGTAATCCGTACCAGCAATGAAGTTAAGTTGAAAGGCTTCAACTCTGACGTTATCGGCTTTACCCGAAGCATTGAACCACTATTGGAGAGTCATCACAAGAAAGCGTTGGTTTTAGGAACTGGTGGTGCCAGCAAAGCCATCAAGCATGGTTTGAAACAGTTAGGCATCGAGTACACCATGGTATCACGCAGAGAAGTTGATGGCACCATCCAGTACAAGAACATCACCCCAGAGGTTCTGCAAGAATACACCGTAATCGTAAACTGCACCCCAAGCGGAATGTATCCTCATGTGAACGAATGCCCTGAACTTCCTTATGAGGCAATGAGTTCAAAGCATCTGCTTTACGACCTGGTTTACAACCCTGATGAAACTCTCTTCATGAAGATGGGAGCAAAGTATGGAGCAAAGACCAAGAACGGATTAGAGATGCTTTTACTGCAAGCCTATGCATCTTGGGAGTTCTGGCACGAATAAGCCCCTACTCTACAGTTACTGATTTTGCTAAGTTTCGGGGTTGATCTACGTTCAATCCCTTGCAAACTGCTACATGATAAGCCAGCAATTGCAGCGGTATTACCGTAAGTAGCGGAGAAAGGCATGCCATTGTTTCAGGAACCTCTACTACCTCATCTACCATATTTTTCACCTGTTCATCCCCCTCAGTAACAATGGCAAGAATGCGTCCTTTTCGGCTGATAACCTCTTGCATATTGCTGATAATCTTTTGATAAAGTTCATGATGGGTAGCAATGAACACTACTGGCATTTCTGAATCTACCAGAGCAATAGGGCCATGCTTCATCTCGGCAGCAGGATATCCTTCGGCATGAATATAGCTGATTTCCTTTAGTTTTAAAGCACCCTCCAGCGCTACAGGATAGTTATAGCCACGACCTAGATATAGGAAATTATGCGCATAGGTATATTTCAATGCCAAGCGGGCGATCTTATTGTTCTGTTGTAGAACCTTTTCTATTTTAGCAGGAATCTGGTTCAATTCTGCCAGCACGTCTTCGTATTCACGTTCTTCTACAAGACCTTTCGCTTTGCCCAACGCCAAGGCAATGAGTGTAAGCACGGTAACCTGTCCGGTGAAAGCCTTGGTAGAGGCAACACCAATCTCAGGACCCACATGGATGTAAGTACCGGTATCAGTATGTCGGGCAATAGAACTACCTACGGCATTTACCACACCAAATATCAACGCACCCTTTTCGCGTGCCATCTCAATGGCAGCCAAGGTATCTGCTGTTTCGCCACTCTGACTAATAGCCATCACCACATCATCCTTATCTATCACAGTATCACTGTAGCGGAATTCACTGGCATAAGCCACCTCTACTGGTATGCGGCAGAAATGCTCTATTAACTGCTTACCTATCAAACCTGCATGCCAACTGGTACCGCAACTCACAATGATGATTCGTCGGGCACGCAGCAAAGCCTCCTTATGATCTGCCACAGCACTTAGAACCACCTTTTCAGGAATCCATTCATTATCGTGCAGCTTGCTACCTACCAAACGACCACGCATACAGTCGCGCAACACTGATGGCTGGTCGAAGATTTCCTTCAGCATAAAATGAGGATATCCACCCTTGTCAAGCATAGACAAATCAAGGTTCACCTCTTTTATCTTCACACCCACCTCTTCACCAGTAAGCTTAAACAATTGCAACTCATGACCTCGCTCACATTTCACAATCTCCTCATCATTCAGATACACCATCTGCTTGGTGTACTGAGCAATAGGAGAAGCATCCGAAGCGATGAAGAACTCTTCGTTTCCTTCTGTTACACCTATTACCATCGGACTTGACTTACGAGCAGCAACCAATTGGTCGGGATGGCGACTATCCAGCACACAGATGGCATAGGCGCCAATAACAAGGTGCAATGCCTGACGCACAGCACTTACCAGCAACTCTGCATCTTCTACAGTATGTTGCTCATTATTTTCAAGATTGGTATAGAAATATTCTATCAACTGAACCAGAACCTCTGTATCGGTTTCACTCTTAAAGGTATAGCCACGTTTTTCCAACTGGCTACGCAAAGTTGCATAATTTTCTATAATACCATTGTGAACCAAGGTCAGCTGGCCACTTTGTGAGATATGTGGATGGGCATTTTTCTCGCTTGGAACACCATGCGTTGCCCAACGAGTATGAGCTATTCCCAATGTACCAGTGCAGTCCTTATCGCTTGCCACAGCTTCCAGGTCAGCCACTTTTCCTTTGGCCTTGAAAACGCGCAATTTGCTTTCCTTACTGCCTATCAACGCTACACCCGCGCTATCGTAACCACGATATTCCAAACGGTGCAAACCTTGAATTAATATGGGGTAAGCCTCTCTTTTTCCAATATATCCCACTATTCCGCACATATTCTTTTCTTTTTAGTTGTTTTACATTTTGCTCTAAGATTTCCAAAATCTGCGACAAAATTACTAAATTATTTCAAGAATTCAAAACATTTTGACAATTTACTTAATACCAAACAAAACTCTAAACACTAAACACTCAACTCTAATCACTAAACTCTAAACTCTAAACTCTAAACTCTAAACACTAAACTCTAATCACCTCTTCTTTAAAATAATATAAAGAATCACTGGCGCCCCGATTAGGGGCGTCACTGCGTTTAGCGGGATTACACTGCTTTCAGGAAGAGTGCAAAGCAGGTTACACAGCAAGGCCACAATGGCACCCGACAGCAAGGTGGCAGGAAGCAGAATCTGATGATTATCAGATTTTGTAAGTAAGCGTGCCATGTGAGGCACTGCCAATCCTATAAATGAAACCGGTCCGCAAAATGCAGTTGTTATGGCAGTAAGGATACCGGTAGTTAGCAGCAGTACGTTGCGTGTTCGGGTTAGGTTCACACCCAGGTTGCCAGCATAGTTCTCGCCCAGTTGCAGAGCATTCAAGGGTTTTATCAGGCAAACCGACAGTACAATACCCACAAGGGTTACAATACTGAAGAATGGCAACTGACTGAGCGATACGCCGCCAAAATCTCCCATCCCCCAAAGGGTAAAGCCATGCAAGCCTTCTTTTGTGGCACTAAGGTTCAGTAACGCTATGGCCGATGATGCCAGATAACTGATAAGAATGCCCGTAATCAACAGCATCAGGTTATTTTTCAATATAGTAGATAGCACCAGCAAGATGCCCATAATCAGCAAGCTACCCACAAAAGCACCCAATACTACTGCCAAATAGCCACTGATGGCAAACGAACTGCCAGCAATGGTTCCACCCAACCCCAGCATTACCAATGCCACACCCAGGTTGGCACCAGTAGTGATACCCAGGATAGAAGGACCAGCCAAGGGATTGTGGAATGCCGTTTGCAGCAGCAATCCAGATACAGCCAGTGCAGCACCTGTAAGCAGGGCTGTGATAGCCTGTGGTATGCGACTTTGCAACACTATATAAGAATAGGTAGGATTGGCACCGGCTTTGCCTAGAAGAGCATTAGCCACCTCATTGGCAGGAATATGAACCGATCCCCATAGCAGGTTCATGCCAAACAGTACCACTACCAGCGTGGCAAGCAGGATAAATGCTGTACGTGCTTTCATGGTTTCAGTTTTTCGTAATACCTAAGCGAGCCTTCCAATCCCAGTTCAGGGTGGAACATCATGATCATGTCGCGCAGCAGGTAATTAGGATGGTAAGGCGTTTCTTCATAATAGTTGCGCGTCTGGGTATTGCAGCCATACACGTTTCCCGTTTGGAAAGCCTTGAACTGCGCATGGATATCCGCATCGTTTTTCAGTTCCTCCAGCGTGCGGTTTTGTGGTGCATTGTATTTCACCAACCAGATATCGGCATCATGTGCCTGCGCAAACACCTGCTCCGAGCTTAGTGCCACGCTGCCACTCTCGGGGTTATTGCCAAAAGGATTTGTTGCACCCGCATCTACATATAACCTGCCTATGGTGCTGTTTCCTGCAGGTTGATGCCATACCTGTCCATAGCGCGTATCACTCAGCACAGATGGACGTGTACTTGTTTTCTGTGCCATTTCCTTCAGATGCAGGTAATCAGAAGAAACCTCCTTAAACAGAGAATCTGCCTGCTGTTCACATCCAAAGAGAATTCCGTAGAACTTTACCCATTCGGCACGCCCCAGAGGCGAGGTCTCCATATAGTCGGCACATTGCACCAGAGGGATTCCCAGCTGACCAAGCTTTCCATAATCTCCCGAAGTTTCGTAGGGCGACAGCAAAATTGCTTCTGGATGCATCTGGATAATACGTTCTATATTAGGTGTAAAGTTTGAGCCACAGTCGTATGCCAATCCCTTGTCGATACGTTGCTGCAGGGATTGTAACTTGATGTACTCACGGTCGCACACGCCACCTATGCGTTCTTCCTCACCCAACTGGCTAATCAGTCCGCAGTGCACCGAAGCATAAACCAGGGCATTGTTCAGTGGCGTACGAACCACTGTTCCCTGTGGCAAGTTATCTGGCAATTCCTGATCTTTGGGTACCAGCACATAAGTTTGCAGGATAGTATTTTCTTTCCACGGATTTTTCAAGGTAGCTAAAATATAGCCCTCACCCTGCTGCATGGTGATATTGGCGGCATATTCCAATTGTATGGCATTGCTGTCGGCTTGCATCTGGGTAGTTTTGCCACCCTGGCAGGCTGTGAGCAGCAGCAAAAGTATCATTAAAAAATACTGTTTCATTGCGTTTCACTATTTACACTGCAAAATTAGTATTTTTTTGCGTTTCATACACAGATTGCACAGATTAAATACTACTTATTTCTATCCTGTTGTGCCAGTGCCAGAATCCAGTCGCACTTTTTCTTCCATCGCCAAAGGGTAACACGTGGCACATCCGTTACATTCATGATTTGTGTAGGATTAAGGCCTATGCGCATTAGATAATACACCTGCATCTGCTGTGCATTGAAATTATCCATTTCATCTACAAGCTGCTCGTGGAACGAAGGATACAGTTTGTCAACAGCCTTAAACAGTTGCTTCCAGTCGGCAGCCGACATGTTCTTTTTACCCACCGACGATTGCCTGATGGCTTCTACCACATCCTCGGCCACACCTTCCAGTTCTGTTTGGTGCAGCAGATTTACAATCATCTTGTTCTGGTTAATCTTTTCCACCAGCTGCTTTTCCTTGTCTTTCAGAACCACGTCGTTATCGGCAAGTTCTTTGTTCACACGCAGCAGTTCTGATTTCATGTTTTCCAGTTCACCCAATGATTTTTCAAGCTTTGCCTTCAATTCATTTCCCTCATCATTCACCCGTTGCAGTTGCACCTGAAGGGCTACAACCTCTTTTAGCTGATGGTTTCGTCTTTTCACATAAAGAATATAGCCCAGGCAAAATGCCAGTATGGCACAAGCAGACACAATGATCATGGTTTTCTCATATCTTTCATTATCCTCTTTTAGCTGCTGCTCTTTCTTCTTATCAGAATGATACTTATACCTATTATTAACAGTAGAGGCCAGTTCCTGCCTTCTGCCAAAATCCAACGAATCGCTCAGTGTCATGTAAACTGCTGCATAATAATTGGCATTGGGCACATCGCCAGCAAAGAAATACATATTAAATAAAAGCTTAGCAGCATCATACATGCTATGAATATTCGTTTCATCAGAAAGGGCACGTTTTCCATAAACAGCTGCCGAATCTGGTTTCTCTGAAGAATCGTAATACTGAGCCAATGCTATACATTGGGAAGAAGACAAATGCTCAAATGCTTCCTTTTTTATCAGTGGGAAACAAGCTTCCGCTTTCGAAATTTTCCCAATATCAGTGTAATTCAATATCAAATTGAAAAGAGTATTTTGATTATAAGCATCATCTTTATCTTCTTTTATATACACAAACGCCGAGTCGTAAGCCGCTTCTGCCTTAACTAATTCCCTTTTACCTTGATAAGCATTTCCTAAATGCATAAATCCGCATACCACATCATTCTTGATTTTTTTCGAATTATCAATTTCTTTATATGCCATTTCCATTGCCTCAGAATAAGCCTTCTCTCTAAGATATAGATAAACAAGATTAGAATAGGTGTTACGCAGCATGAGCGAGTCGCAACAACTGCTATTCTCTGCGCAATTCAGCGAGTTTAAGAAATTCTCCAATGCCCGTGGTGTGTCATCCAAGTCACGATACACGCTACCAGCATAGTAATAAGCCTCCTGCCTATCGGCAATATTTCCATTTTCATTAAAATAGTTTACCAGTTGCCTAATCATATAGTCAGATGTATGCGCGATATAGGCCTTATCATTCAGGCGAATTTTCAGTAAATCATACTTTGCCCTAACATATTCCGATTCTGTTCTAACATCTAATTCTAATGAATCAAGCATTGCAAGTGCTGTAGTGGGATTATCATTACCTACAGTTTTTATCTCCTCCAATCTATCCAACATCTCATCATGAGAACATGATAAAAGCAGAAGAGCCACAGCTGCCAAACAAAGCGAAAAACATCTTTTCATAGCCTATTTCCTTAATTTTGTGTGCAAAAATACAAATAAGCACACATATCACGAAAGAAACGAACAAGAATTTATGTTTCATCATGTTTCATACTACTCTATATTAACAAAGAGCATTTCACAACTCTATTCTACTATATTTCTGCTAATTAGATAATTACCAATAGGGGGGGGGGAACAAATTTTAACACTATATCGGAATGCATTGAAACATAGATTACTTGCTTTCTCACAAAAACTACTTGTATTTTTGCAACCAAATCAAATTAACAAACAATCTATAGCAATGGAAAGAAAAATCACAGATATACCACCGCAAAGGGATTGCAGAAACACGGAACATGTTCATATCAATCTACAATGCTTG
>JAGHTY010000146.1 GCA_018065125.1 Candidatus Minthousia equi | reverse complement strand
CTCTTTCTAAGGAACAGGTAGAATACTTGCAGGAGATTTCGCGTAAGTGCGTTCGCCACCTGAACATCGTAGGTGAGTGTAACATCCAGTTCGCTTTCAATGCTGAGACAAACGACTATCGTATCATCGAGGTTAACGCTCGTCTGAGCCGTTCTTCTGCATTGGCATCTAAGGCTACCGGTTATCCATTGGCATTCGTTGCTGCAAAGATCGCCTTGGGTTATACTTTGGACCAGATTGGTGAAATGGGCACACCAAACTCTGCATATGCCGCTCCTGCAATCGACTATATGATCTGCAAGATCCCTCGTTGGGACTTGACCAAGTTTGCTGGCGTTAGCCGTCTGATTGGTTCTTCAATGAAGTCTGTTGGCGAAATCATGGCTATCGGGCGTTCATTCGAGGAAATGATCCAGAAGGGCTTGCGTATGATTGGCCAGGGCATGCACGGTTTCGTAGGTAACGACCACACCAAGTTCGAGAACTTGGACGAGGAATTGGCTAACCCAACCGACTTGCGTATCTTCGCCATTGCTCAGGCTTTGGAAGAGGGCTACACTGTAGAGCGCATCGAGGAGTTGACCAAGATCGACGTATGGTTCCTGAACCGCATGAAGCACATCGTTGAACTGAAGAAGGAACTGATGTCATACAACAGCCTTGAGGAAATCAGCGACGAGAAGATGCGCGAGGTTAAGGCTGCTGGTTTCAGCGACTTCCAGATTGCACGTTTCGTATTGAAACCAGAAGGCAACATGGAGAAGGCTAACCTTGAGGTTCGCAAGGCTCGTAAGGAGCGTGGCATCCTGCCTGCTGTTAAGCGTATCAACACCGTTGCCAGCGAGCACCCAGAATTGACCAACTATCTGTACTTTACTTACCTGTCTAAGGTTGAGCCAACCAATGCTGACGCATTGACTACCGAAGAGTGGAAGGCTCAGGCATACGGCAAGCAGAGTCACGATATCAACTATTATAAGAATGAGAAGTCTGTCATCGTACTGGGTTCTGGTGCTTACCGCATCGGTTCTTCAGTAGAGTTCGACTGGTGTTCTGTAAACGCCATCAACACAGCAAGAAAGCTGGGCTATAAGTCAATTATGATTAACTATAACCCAGAAACCGTATCTACCGACTATGATATGTGCGACCGCCTGTACTTCGATGAATTGTCATTGGAGCGTGTTCTGGATGTTATTGATCTGGAAGAGCCACGTGGCGTTATCGTATCAGTAGGTGGCCAGATTCCAAATAACTTGGCTATGAAGCTGCATCGTCAGGGTGTGCCTGTATTGGGTACTTCACCTCTTAATATTGACCGTGCCGAAAACCGCGACAAGTTCAGCGCAATGCTTGATAAGTTGGGTATCGACCAGCCAGCTTGGCGTGCACTTACCTCTATGGACGACATCAAGGACTTCATTGCTCAGGTAGGTTACCCAGTATTGGTTCGTCCTTCATACGTTCTTTCTGGTGCTGCCATGAACGTTTGCTATGATGACGAGCAGTTGGAGCGTTTCTTGAACATGGCAACCGAGGTATCTAAGGATTATCCAGTTGTGGTTTCACAGTTCATGCAAGACACCAAGGAAATCGAGTTCGACGCAGTTGCTGATAAGGGCGAGATTGTAGAATATGCAATTTCAGAGCACGTAGAATATGCAGGTGTACACAGTGGTGATGCTACCATGGTATTCCCTGCACAGCACATCTACTTCAGCACAGTTCGCCAGATTAAGAAGATTGCCCGCAAGATTGCTGCAGAGCTGAACATCTCTGGTCCATTCAATATCCAGTTCCTGGCAAAGAACCGCGAGGTTAAGGTTATCGAGTGTAACCTGCGTGCTTCACGTTCATTCCCATTCGTTTCAAAGATCCTGAAGCGCAACTTCATCGAAACAGCCACCAAGATTATGCTGGATGCTCCTTACACTCGTCCAGAGCGTAGTGAGTTCGACATCGACCGCATTGGTGTTAAGGCATCTCAGTTCTCATTCAACCGTTTGAGCAATGCCGACCCAGTATTGGGCGTTGACATGAGTTCTACCGGTGAGGTAGGTTGCTTGGGCGACGACCTGAACGAGGCAGTTCTGAACGCCTTGATTGCTACAGGCTATCGTTTGCCAAAGCAGAACATCCTGTTGTCTTCAGGTGGTGCAAAGGGCAAGGTTCAGTTGCTTGAGCCTGCACAGTTGCTGGTAAAGAAGGGCTTCAACATCTTCGCCACCGCAGGTACTGCAAAATTCCTGAAGGAAAATGGCGTTGAGTGCACTCCAGTTTCTTGGCCAGATGAAGAAGGCGAGAACAATGTAGTTGACATGATCGCAGCTCACAAGTTCGACCTTATTATTAATATACCAAAGAATCAAACCAAGCGTGAGTTGACAAACGGATATCGCATTCGCCGTGATGCAATCGACCACAACATTCCATTGATGACCAATGCTCGTTTGGCAAAGACATTCATCGAAGCCTTCTGCGCACAGAGCTTGGAAGAAATCAAGATCAAGAGTTGGCAAGATTACAACGCTTAATATCTTCAATAAAAACTGGGACAAATCGTTCCAGTTTTTATTTTGCCTTTTTGAGAGAGTAACAGAGATGTATGTGTTATAAATGTAACAGATACATGTTACATTCCTATTTTCATTTCTTTCGAGCAAATACTCTTTCTTTTTCTTTCCCATGAAGGAAAGACAAAGAAACAAAAAGAAAGTTCACCTGCTGCACTTCCAGGACTAAAATTTGTGCGCATGTGCTAATTCGCAGAAACTCGCATTTCATGCTCAAACAGTCTGCTCATCTTAACGCCCATACTTCAAATTTCTTAACGCCCTTCCAGTGAGGCAGGAACTTAT
>JAGHTY010000069.1 GCA_018065125.1 Candidatus Minthousia equi | reverse complement strand
CCCCAGTCCAGGTCGAGTGTAACGGCACGAGGCTTCAATCCACCGTCAAGCCACCTCTTGCACTGACCATATACGTTAGGACGCCATTCCTTGTGGTCTTCCAGAATCCACTTCTCCAGCCACTCCTGGTGCTGATCCAATGGTAGGTACCAGTGACTGGTTTCCTTCTTTACCAATGGGTTTCCGTTAACCGCATTGTATGGGTTAATCAGTTCCTCTGGCGAAAGGGTGGCACCGCACTTCTCGCACTGGTCGCCATAAGCATCGGCAGCATGGCAGCGAGGGCATTCGCCACGAATGTTACGGTCGGTCAGGAACTCCTTAGTCTCTTCGTCATAGAACTGCTCGGTAGTTTGCTTGATAAACTTATCCTCATCATACAGTTTCTTGAAGAAATCGCTTGCCAGTTTGTGATGCACGTCGCTTGTGGTGCGGCTGTAGATGTCGAAACTGATGCCAAACTTCTCGAAAGAATCCTTGATAAGGTAATGATAGCGGTCTACCACCTGCTGAACGGTGATACCTTCCTTGCGTGCACGGATGGTAACAGGCACGCCGTGTTCGTCAGAACCACCAACAAACAATACGTCCTTGCCCTTCAGCCTAAGGTAACGTACATAGATATCTGCAGGCACATAAACACCAGCCAGATGACCGATGTGAACAGGACCATTGGCGTATGGAAGGGCTGCGGTCACTGTGGTGCGCTTGAAATTCTTCTCCATAAATTTTTCTTTTTTAGATTTTGCCACAAAAGTAACAAATTTGTGTGAAACAAACAAATTTGTACGAAAGCGATAACGATAGCGATGGCAAAATGTTGTCCGTTGTCAAAAGCCCTCCTTCCCTTTCCTGTACTTGTAAAGTTGATACGTGTTGATAAGGTTATGCCAAACGCTGTAGAAACCACCGGCAATGGCAGAGATTGGGGTAAGGAAGGTGTAGCCCACCCAGATGATGAAAACAGTATTTTTCTGTCCCAGTGCCTGTCCGCCTTCGATGCGGTGACCATGAGCACCACCTATCAACTTGCCAATGCCAAACTGCAGCAAGCATGCCAGCAAACTGCCAACGGCAATGCCAATGATATCGGAAAGCGCACCCTGACTGTGCACGATAGCCTTGCAGGTTACGGCAATGGCGATGGCAAGGGCAATGGCCCACAGATAGAACGCCAGATCCTTGCATCCCACGCACATCTGATGAAAGCGTGGCAAGTATCTGCGCACTAGGCATGCTACAATAAGGGGACAGATAAGCAAAGGAAATACCTTGCGGATGATGGTGATGAAAGCTGGCAGAAACTCTAATCCTTGATGTGGGTGTGCCAAAGGAAGCATTACGGGTGCCAATACGGCGATTATCAGATTGATGATGATGGTATAGGCAGTGATTACTGCTGCACTGGCACCCAATTTCTGGGTTACTACGGCAGCTGCCGTGGCTGTGGGGCACATAAACATCAGCATGGTGCCTTCTATGATAGCGCGCCATGTGCTATCGGGGCAAAAATACAAGAACATTGACATGATGCTGAACAATCCGCACTGCAGCAGCGCTAGCCACACAAACCACCGCTTGGGCTTTAAGTCGCGCAACTGAATCTTACAGAAAGTAAGGAACAGCATACAGAAAATCAGCAAGGGCTGAATGTAGCTGATGCACTCGTTGACAAAGGGTTTGGTAGGCGCCAAGAATGGAATGTTGGCGTAGATGAAATAACTCAGGGCACCAATTATCATGCTAATGGGAAGTGTCCAGTTCTTCAAAAAAGTAATTATCTTGTTCATTGCGGGTGCAAAGTTAGTAAAAGGTTTTAAAAGTTTAAAGGGTTTTGAGTAATGAGTAATGGGTGATGAGTTATCGGTGTTTGAAAGAATAGAAGTCAAAAGTCTCCCTTTAAGGGAGATTTAGAGGGTCTTTATTTTGTATTTATCTTTCATTATTGTACCTTTGCGCCAAAATCTAAAAAACAAAAAATAATGGAACAGAATCTACTCATCTACAACACTCTTACCCGTCAGAAAGAGTTGTTTAAGCCCCTGCACGAGGGCCGTGTAGGAATGTATGTCTGTGGCCCTACCGTTTATGGCGATGCACACTTGGGACATGCCCGTCCTGCCATCACCTTCGATTTGCTTTTCCGCTATCTGCAGAAACTAGGATATAAAGTGCGCTATGTGCGTAACATCACCGATGTGGGTCACCTTGAGCACGATGCCGATGAAGGCGAGGACAAGATTGCCAAGAAGGCACGCCTTGAGCAGCTCGAGCCAATGGAAGTGGCACAGTATTATACTAACCGTTTCCACGAGGCAATGGATGCACTGAACGTGCTTCCTCCAAGCATCGAGCCACATGCTACCGGTCACATTATCGAGCAGCAGCAGTTGGTAAAGGAAATCCTTGCAAATGGTTTTGCCTATGAAAGTAACGGTTCGGTTTACTTTGATGTAGAGGCTTATAACCAGCAGCACAAGTATGGTATTCTTTCTGGCCGTTCACTCGAGAACATTAAGGATGCCAGCCGTGAACTGGCAGGAGTAGGCGAGAAGAAGAATCAGGCCGATTTTGCCCTTTGGAAGAAGGCACAGCCCGAGCACATCATGCACTGGCCAAGTCCTTGGAGCGAGGGTTTCCCAGGCTGGCACTGCGAGTGTACTGCCATGGGTCGCAAGTACCTAGGCGAGCACTTCGATATCCACGGAGGTGGCATGGACTTGGTATTCCCTCACCACGAATGTGAGATTGCACAGGCAGTGGCAAGTCAGGGCAGCCAGATGGTAAGATACTGGTTGCATAATAACATGATCACCATCGATGGCAAGAAGATGGGTAAATCCTATAACAATTTCATCACCCTGCCACAGTTCTTCAGTGGTGAGCACGAGCGTTTGGAGCGCCCTTACAGCCCAATGATTATCCGTTTCTTCATCCTGCAGGCACACTACCGCAGCACTGTTGATTTCGGAAACGAGGCATTGCAGGCAAGTGAAAAGGGCTTGCAGCGACTGATGGATGGCTGGAACCTGTTGCAGAAACTTACCCCAGCCCAGCAGAGCACCATCGAGGTAGGAAACATCCGCCAGAACTGCTACGATGCCATGAACGACGACCTCAACTCGCCAATCGTAATCAGTCATCTGTTCGATGCCTGCCGCATTATCAATACCGTGAACGACAAGAAAGCCACCCTTTCGGCAGCCGATTTGCAAGAGTTGAAAGAGGTGTTCCAGTTGTTTGCCTTCGATATTCTTGGCCTGAAGCCAGAGGTTGGCAGCAGTAATGAAGGCCGCGAGGAAGCATTTGGCAAGGTAGTAGACATGCTGCTAGAACAGCGCACCATTGCCAAGCAGAACAAGGATTGGGCTACTGCCGACAAGATTCGTGATAACCTGGCAGTCCTGGGCTTTGAGGTGAAAGATACCAAGGATGGATTTAGTTGGAAACTGAATAAATAGACAATTATGAACAACGCACAGAAATATTTCACCATAGCCTTTCTGGTGGTTTCTATCATCTGCTTGGGCTGTACCATCTGGATTATGACCATTCTTCCATACGATTTCATGCACATCATCATGCTTGCTGCCTTTACCTTTGGCATTGTGTGGAGCTCAATCGTTTTGAAGAAAATGAAGGATAATCAAAAGAAGTAAATAAGACTTTTGAAAAAGAATAAGGAGAAGGGTGAACAAATCGTTCACCCTTTCTTTGCATATTCATGTTCTGAAGATCCGAACGTCAAGCAACTACATGTTAAATGTATTCCGCTTAAACGGAAAGCTCCAGTTATTACTTATCTTGCACTTGTTCCGTCCTTACGGAATACCTTTTCCGTCCTTACGGACAACTTCAGGTATAATAAATGCCTGGTCCTAAGGATAATAGAAGACAGTCCCTAAGGATAATAGAAGACAGCGAAAGCGACAAGTCTGTTGTCTGTAGTCCGTAGTCTGTTGTCAAAAAACTCATTTTTGCTCAACCCTCCACTAAATCGACTCAACATACCGATAATCAAACACTAACAAATTTCAACCCTCCACTAACCCTCCACTAACCCTTCACTAACCCTCCACCAACCCTCCACCAACTCTCCACCAACTCTCCACCTGTTTTTTTTCTTACAAAGGCGCAGAAACTGCCAAGGCGTTTGTATGCAAATGTGCGATAGGTTTGCACGTAAACGAACGATGCGTTTGCACGTAAATGTGATGTTCATTTAGCACTAATTTTGTACCCCATGTCGTTATATCCAAGCAACAAACTCATTTAGCTTAAATTTTTCTAGTGGAAGGTTAGTTGAGGGTTGGTGGAGGGTTAAATCAACCCTCCACCAAAGATAACCGTTGACTATCTGTAAGTTACAACGATTTAGTGGAGGGTTGAGGGTTATGGCAAAATCTCTTTCAATAGCTAGGAAAAGGCTTGCATGGAAACATACTAAAAAACCAACCCTATCTTCACAGACAGGGTTGGTTGAGACATCTTAAACAATTTATTAAAATTTAAAAGAATGTTGCAAAGATAAGGCAAGATAGTTTTCTTTGCAAGTACTTTGCCACATTTTTATTTCATTTCATTCTGTTAATGGTGTGCGATCAATCAAACTGCTGCAGCACCCCAACATGGTTGTGTGGGATTAGATTTAGTTCTGAGAACGCAACTCTACCGTAAAGCCCATTGCTGCCACAATACGATAGAAGGTAGAAATGGTAGGGATAGTCAATCCACGCTCTAATCTAGAAATGTATCCCTTGCTGGTTCCAATGCGCTGTGCCAGTGCTTCTTGTGTTAATCCTGCACTTTTGCGTGCATCCAGAAGAATTTGTGCATTGTATTCCTGCCATGCCAGATCCTCTGCCTTGCGACGGGATTCTGTTCCCGGTTTGCCAAACACGCTGTCAAGTTCTGCTGTTACGTCATACAATTCATCCTTCTTTGCTTTCATAATATTCCTTCTTTAATTTTATAGCCTTTTCTATATCCGAGTTCTTCAGTTTCTGCGTTTTCTTCCTGATTCCATTGAAAAGAATTACCAGATCATCTCCGTCGTAACAGAAGAAAATGCGAAACTCATTCGATAAATAAGTTACCCTGAACTCATAAACTCCGTCCCTAATGTACTTTATAAAGTGTACAGGGATTCGTTCATTATTAGTGAACAATAACAAAGCACGCTGAATCTTAAGCCTTTCTGCATCAGATAGCGATGCCATGAAGTCACTATAATAGTTTTTGTACGCCTTAATTCTTCTAATCATCTGCAAAATTACAAAAGTTATATAATTATACAACCAATTCTGTTGTTTTTTTCAATTCTCTACTTACCGACAAAGCAAAGCAGTCCCCCACAAAGTAAACTCCCTGTACACAAATGGGAGCCTTGTGGAGGACTGCTTTACGTGCCTTGCCATGAAACTATGTGTTGGCAGTGGCAACTGATATACTGTTTATTTCTGTTTCTTAATTCATATTTTGATTACGTTGGTAAAGGTACGATAATAAATC
>JAGHTY010000004.1 GCA_018065125.1 Candidatus Minthousia equi | reverse complement strand
GTAGTAACCGACTTTTGCGAGTGGGAACAGGGAAAGACCATTGTTCCTGACGGCAACAAGCAGAATCGCCAGCGTGGCACACTGGTTACTACAGATGGTGTAGGTGTTACATTTAACCCCTTTAATACTGGTGGTTCACCACTTTACACCCAACTATACAACACTAAGCACGCAGTAGTGCAGCACAGTACTAAAACAGTAATCGTTAAGTTTAAACTCCCTAAGAAAATGGGTAAGAACGACATGCTGAAAGCACTGGAGGCTGAGGCTGCAGAAATTCGCCAGTACATCCGTACTATCAAGAAGGGAGGCGTGCTGTGAGTTGCTATCACATTACCATGGAGCAGGGCCACAAGGTGGCTCGCCCCATTACCAGCGAAGCAGAGTATCGTGCGCTTCGCAACAATCCCACAAACATCAAGAAACTGGAGTTGGCACGCAACGGCAACAAGCGTGCCAAGATGGCGCTGCTGCAAATCAACTACAACGGTCATTACCCTAATGGCATCCTGAAAGGCAACAAACTGCCAAGTGCAGCCTTTGGATTTGACATTGACGACAAGGATGATTTTGAACGTGCAGCAACAGTGCTGCTCGTTAATCCAGATGCCTTCGGCTTGCTGATGCTGGAGCGTAGCGTAAACCAGGGTGGTCATGCAGTCTTTCGCAGAGAGATGGGAAAAACTATCCTTGAAAATCAGGTGCGTATAGCACGCGCATTGGATTGCGAAATGGATACCAACACACACGATGTGAACCGTGTTTATTTCACCACCAGCGCCAATGAAAACGATTTGCTTTACGTGCATGCAGATTTGTTCAATGATCAGTACGAGGCAGGAAAGGTAGAAGATGAAGCACAGCTTTTAGAACTTAGGGAACGTAACGGATGTGAGGAATTGCCAGAGGGTGCGCATAACGCACAGAAGCATTTCCGTCCTTCGGACGACAACGGACAACAGACAACGGACAACAATCGTGAAAGCGAAAGCCATAGCGATGGCGATAGCAACTCTGCGTCTTCACTTGTTGACTCGTTGACTTGTGGACTTGTTGACTCTTATTTAGGCATTCCTTATAGTGCAATCATCGAAAAATGGTGGCTGCTTTTTTATGATGGCAAAACCCCAATCAAGAGCAATCGCGATGTGCTAACCTACGAACTGGCATACACCTTGCGCCACATCTGTGGGTTTGATGAAGAACTGATGGATAAGGTAATTCCTTGCTATGATGGTTTCTCGCACGAGCAGAAAATGAAGTGCATCAAAAGTGCCTTGCAGGAACGCAGAACACAGATGCCAACACGCCTGAAAATGGTGTTGCAGGAACTTCGCAATGAAAACATGGACAACAAGGCATTTGTGGATGCAGTAGATGAAGCACAGTTGCAGGATGATTTGTATTACTTCAATTTGCTGCCACTAAAGGCAATGCCAATGGGTGTGAAGGAATCTTTGGATGCCGTTGACGCTAAAATGGCAATGGCTGTGCTGATGGCGATAACTCCTGCCATAGGCATGCTGGCAACAGGGGTAAAACTGATGGTACATGGTGTACCAAACACGCTAAACCTTATTTCATATATTGCCGGTAAGGCAGCAAGTGGAAAAGGTCAGATTGACCCCATCATCAATGCCTGGATGCACGAAATCCAGTTGCAAGACGACCTTTACTGCAAGCAGGAAGAGGAATGGCGCATCAAAAAGCAGAATGCCAAGAACAAGAAAGAACAGCCCGAAGAACCTAAGTACCCTGTACGTTTCTTAACCTTGAACAACACGGTTGCTAACCTTGCCAAGCGATTGGCAAATACCGATGGCACACACGCATTCTCATTCACCCCAGAAGCAGATACTGTTGCCAGCAAATGGAAAAGCAGCATGACCGATTTCAGCGTAATGATTCGCCAAGCATACGATGGTTCACGTTACGACCGAGAAGCACGCAGTGCGGATGCGGTAACGGTTCATATCAAGCGCCTTTTGTGGAACATCACCATGTGTGGCACACCCGATGCGCTGTATCGCGTAATTACCAACTACACAGATGGTTTGCTGTCACGTCTTGCTATTGCCAGGATGCCAGATAACACCTTTGCAGCACTTGCTGATAATCCTTTATTATTAGAGGAAATTGCCAAAGATAAAATCATTCAGGTAGCATCATTGCTCACCATGATGCAGGGTACTTTAGACCTTGACAAACTGGAGGCTAAAAGTCGTGAATGGGTTGAGGAAATCCGCTTGCAAGCCGTAAAGAACTATGATACAGTAATGGCAGATGCTCGCCTGCGTGACCATGTAATTGCCATGCGAATGACGGCAGCCATCATGCTGTGTGGTGTAGCCGAAAAGCTTATCAAAAAGCATGGTTTCAACGGTGCCAAGGAGCAACTAAAGTTGAACCCTGAACTGGCATGCGAAATGGCAAAGCAACTGCAAACGGACGATATGCTAAAGGTGTATGAAATCCTTGCGGATTCAATACTTGAGAATGATCTCTATTTCTTCCGTGAACGCATCGAAAATGCCTACAACACAAGTGGATTTGGCAGCAGTTCTGAACGAACAAAGCGTGGTCGCAATGATACTATTTACAGTCGTTTGCCTGTAGAATTTACATTGCAGCAAGCTTTGGTAGAAAAGGGTCCCGGCAGCAGCACCAACAGTGTAAAGCAGATGTTGAAAAACTGGAAAAACCAGGGCATGATTGAGTATCAGGGAAATTTGCGTTACCGTAAAATTTCTTAGTTCGGTGTCAAAGTGTCAAAGTGTCAAAGTGTCAAAATGGAATTAACACTAAAACGTGAACTAATCTTCCCTGATGCTATTCATGGAAAGATTTACTACCGTAACAAACCAGTTTGCTGCACTTTAGAAAAACCTAATCACTGTCTGGTGGCAGGAACTTACCGTATGAGGTTGGAAAAAGTAAATGAGGAAGATGAGTATTTAACTCCCTGCCTTTACAGAACCAACTCAGAGGTGTACCGTGTAATGTGTACCATCACCAAGGGTAACGGATTACGCAACCTTCGCAGCTACACCATCTTTGCAGGTAAGTACCAATGCCGCGGACTAGTGATACAGGGTGATAAGTATCTAAAGCGGCTCAATGAACTGATTGCTACGAAAAAAGAGAATGAGAAAGAAAAGATTTATTTAATGATTGAGGACCCCCTTAATCCCCCTTAAAGGGGGAAGTGGTTATGAGTAATGAGTTGTGAGTTGTTGAAAGTCAACGAGTCAACTGGTCAACAAGTCAACGAGTGACGCCTTCGGCGTTTGTCTTTAGGTCGCATAGTCGCAAAGACGCAGAGACGCAAAGTTATCATTAATTAAAATCCGTTTTCCTCCAGCGGTTAGAAAGCCTCCCTTTTAAGGGGAGGTTTGGAGGGTTCCATATGAAAATAACAGAACATTTTAAATTATCGGAGTTTGAACGCTCCGAAACAGCAAAAAGATTGGGTATTGATAATAGCGTTCCAAAGGAATTTCTGCCAAATATCAAAGCCCTTTGTGAAAAGGTTTTAGAACCATTGAGAGCAGCAATTAACAAGTCCCCCTTTAAGGGGGATTTAGAGGGTCTCGATATCCCTGTGAAATTAAGCAGCGGATACAGATGCCCTGCACTAAACAAGGCAGTAGGCGGCAGTGCCACAAGTCAGCACATGAAAGGTGAGGCAGCCGACATTATCATCCCAAGCAAGAAAGTAGGCTTGCAGTGGTTTGAATGGATGCGTACCCACCTTACCTACAATCAACTGATCTGGGAAACAAACAACCGTGGTGGCAGCTGGATTCATGTGGGTTACAAACGCACAGGTAAGAACAAGATGCAGGTGCTGAACATGAAAGTTATTTAATTTTGAGTAAGGAGGTGTTTTCAAAACACCTCCTTTTTATTTCTCTTAGCCTTTTTCACGGGGAGCGCCCCGCGGCAAGGGGTGCGCCGCCACCCCGACGAGCGGAAAAGCAGCAATTTAATAATACTGAATTGTTCTTTTCACAACCACCTTTGAGCGACAAAGCTGACCACCCTGGGTGCATGGTTCTGGATCTTCAAACTCTGCTGTGATAGACGAGTTGAACTCAAAGATAGTAATTTCGGTAGGATTGCCCTTGGCATCGGGATTTGCATATCTGAACCATCTCTGGGTATTGGCAAACTCGCCATCCTGGAAATAGCTGAACACCTCGGCCACCTTCTGCCCTTCGCCATCGTAATGCACACTGGTATAGGTGGTTCCGTTTGCCAAGCCCATGTTATAGGTAAGTGTGGTGCTGATGGCTCCGTCTTCGGCATAGGTGTAATAAGTGGTACCGCCACCACTCTCCATGCCATCTACAATATCGGTATATTCTGCCACCAGCAAGCGGCCTTTCTTGTCGTACTGGTTCTTTACAACGATGCCTTCTGGGTCTTCCTCTTCCTTGACAACAGTTTCCTTGCCATTCTTGTCGAAATTATGAACCAAAACCGAAGTTTCCTCAAGCGAGCCGTCCTCGTTTACATAATACTCGGTTTCGGTAAAAGACTTCACCTGTCCCTTCAGGGCATAGTTCTTCAAATCGGGCGAGATGTACTTATCTTGCGCCATTACATTCATGCTTGCTACCAGTGCAAGCAACATCATTACCAGCTTTTTCATATCTAGAATCATTGTTTTTTATAGTGTATAGGTAAAGAAGATGCGGAAAAGCGAGGTGGTTCGCTTGCTGCACAGGCGCATGATTTCCTGCTCGTAAGAGAAACCTACACCATACTTGCCGTAGTTTACACGCATGCCAGTTTGCCAACCCACCTGAATTTTATTAAAAGTATCGTAACCCAGGTCGGTATCGCCCAGCATGCTGAACGACTCGTCTAAAGGGTCCATGCCTATGAGTTCTTTCCTCAGATCGTCGTCAATGTCGTAAACATTATCGTCATCATCAATAAGCTTCACATCCATAATGCCTTCTTCGCCCTTGTCGTGCTCGCGTGCCCAAAGGTTATAGTTTATATGAAATCCTAACTGAGGGATAATGGTAACCTTTGAGTTGGGGATGGCAATCTCGTACGAGAAGTTGAACGGCACCCTGATACC
>JAGHTY010000103.1 GCA_018065125.1 Candidatus Minthousia equi | reverse complement strand
GTAGTAACCGACTTTTGCGAGTGGGAACAGGGAAAGACCATTGTTCCTGACGGCAACAAGCAGAATCGCCAGCGTGGCACACTGGTTACTACAGATGGTGTGGGTGTTACATTTAACCCCTTTAATACAGGTGGTGCACCACTTTACACCAACCTTTACAACACCAAGCACGCAGTGGTGCAGCACAGCCAAAAGACAGTGATCGTTAAGTTCAAACTGCCTAAGAAAATGGGTAAGAACGACATGCTGAAAGCACTGGAGGCAGAAGCTGCCGAAATTCGCCAGTACATCCGTACTATCAAGAAAGGAGGCGTGCTGTGAGTTGCTATCACATTACCATGGAGCAGGGCCACAAGGTGGCTCGCCCCATTACCAACGAAGCTGAATACCGACAGCTTCGCAACAATCCTACAAACATCAAGAAACTACAGTTGGCACGCAGTGGCAACAAACGTGCCAAGATGGCACTGCTGCAAATCAATTACTCTTGCGTGCCGCAAGAGCAGACAACAGACAACGGACAACAGACAACAGACTGCCATGCGGGATGTAGACTGCTGAAAGGCAGCAAAACACCATCAAACAGTGTGGGAATGGATGTGGATTTTGATCCATCGGCACCTGATTATGAACAGAAGATGAAGGATGCTCCTGCAATGATTTTGAGCAAGAAGGATGAACTGGGATTGCTGATGCTGGAACGCAGCGTGAACAAGGGCTACCACCTGGTATTTCGCCGACACTGGGACCTTACACAAGAGGAAAACCTGCGATGGGCCAGTAACCTGCTGGGTATTGAGTTTGATGCTGCAGCAAAGGATATTACACGCGTGTTCTTTACCACAAGTGCTTCTCCCGAAGACCTTATTTATCTGGATGATGCGCTGTTTGAGACAACGAGTCCACAAGTCAACGAGTCAACGGGTCAACAAGTCAACGAGTCAACAAGTCAACAAGGCGAAGCCCAGTCTGTTGTCTGTAGTCCGTTGTCTGTTGTCGAGGAGTCCTACCTCGGCATTCCTTATGCGCAAATAATTTCCAAATGGTGGGAAATGTTCTACGACGGCAAAACACCAATCAAGAGCAATCGCGATGTGCTAACCTACGAACTGGCATACACCTTGCGCCACATCTGCGGGTTTGATGAGGAACTGATGGATAAGGTAATTCCTCGCTATGATGGTTTCTCGCACGAACAGAAAATGAAATGTATCAGAAGTGCCTTGCAGGAACGCAGAACACAGATGCCAACACGCCTGAAAATGGTGCTGAACGAGTTGCGAAACGAGAACATGGACAACAAGGCATTTGTGGATGCAGTAGATGAAGCGCAGTTGCAGGATGATTTGTATTACTTCAATTTGCTGCCACTAAAGGCAATGCCAATGGGTGTGAAGGAATCGTTGGATGCCGTCGACGCAAAGATGGCAATGGCAGTGCTGATGGCCATTACTCCTGCCATAGGCATGCTGGCAACAGGCGTGAAACTGATGGTGCATGGCGTACCAAATACCCTGAATCTGATAAGTTACATTGCCGGTAAAGCTGCAAGTGGAAAAGGACAAATCGACCCGATCATCAATGCCTGGATGCACGAAATCCAACTGCAGGATGACCTTTATTGCAAGCAGGAGGAAGAATGGCGCATCAAGAAGCAGAATGCCAAGAACAAGAAAGAACAGCCCGAAGAACCTAAGTACCCTGTGCGTTTCCTTACATTGAACAACACGGTTGCCAACCTTGCCAAACGCCTTGCCAATACCGATGGCACACACGCATTCAGTTTCACACCCGAAGCAGATACCGTGGCCAGCAAGTGGAAAAGCAGCATGACTGATTTCAGCGTAATGATTCGCCAGGCATACGATGGTTCACGTTACGACCGAGAAGCACGCAGTGCGGATGCGGTAACGGTTCACATCAAGCGCCTTTTGTGGAACATCACCATGTGTGGCACACCCGATGCGCTGTATCGTGTAATTACCAATTACACAGATGGTTTGCTGTCTCGCCTTGCCATTGCCAAGATGCCCGACAACACCTTTGCTGCACTGGCAGATAATCCGCTGCTGCTGCGTGATGATGAAGAAAACAAAATCATTCAGGTAGCATCATTGCTCACCATGATGCAGGGTACTTTAAACCTTGACAAGCTGGAAGCAAAGAGTAGGGAATGGGTGGAGGAAATCCGCCTGCAGGCAGTGAAGAACTACGATACCGTAATGGCAGATGCTCGCCTGCGTGATCATGTAATTGCCATGCGCATGACGGCAGCCATCATGCTTTGCGGAGTAGCAGAAAAACTCATTAAAAAACATGGTTTCAATGGCGCCAAGGAGCAGCTGAAACTGAACCCTGAACTGGCATGCGAAATGGCCAAGAAACTGCAAACCGATGAAATGCTGAAGGTGTATGAAATCCTTGCAGATTCAATTCTGGAGAATGATCTGTATTTCTTTAGGGATAAGATTGAGAATGCCTATAGCGCAAGTGGTTTTGGTAGTGAGCGTACCCGACGTGGCAAGAACGACAACATCTATAATCGTCTGCCTCAGGAGTTTACCTTCCAGCAGGCAATGCAGGAACGAGGTGGCGGGTGTACTTCAAATACTGTGTCGCAGATGTTGAAAAACTGGAAGAACCAGGGTATGATTGTATCAGTAGGCAAAATGCATTTCCGTAAGGTTTAAATGTCATTATGTCATTATGTCAAATGTCATTAAGAGTTTTATGGAACTTATACTAAAAAGAAATATTTATTTCCCCGATGCCATTCATGGCAAAATATCGTGGGGTGCCGTGAATGTGTGTTGCACAGTTGAACACCCTGATTATTGCCTGCCAAAAGGCACGTATAAACTGCAATTGTATAAGCGGGTTCTTTACGACGAGGAAACGTATGAAATAAGGGTGTTTAAATGCCAGAAATACGCAAGAAAGCAACTGGGTGTTCTTTGTGCAGGGAATGGAACGCACGAACTTAATAAGCCTACTATTTACGTGGGACAATACCAGTGCCGTGGATTGGTGGTTAAAGGGGCCTACTACATGAGCAGACTTATTGACGACATTGAGGCGGCTACCGAAAACGAGGAAGTTTTATTAACAATTAAATGATCATGAAAATTACACAACATTTTAAATTAGAAGAATTTGAAAAAAGTGATACCGCTAAAAGATTAGGTATTGACAACAGTGTTCCAAAGGAACTGATACCAAACATCAAAGCTCTTTGTGAGAACGTTTTGGAACCATTGAGGGCAGAGATAAATAAGACAACGAGTCAACAAGTCAACGAGTCAACGAGTCAACAAGTAAATGGCGAAAGCGAAAACTCAATACCGCTTAAGCTAAGCAGCGGTTACAGGTGCCCTGCACTGAACAAAGCAGTAAAGGGCAGTGCTACAAGTCAGCACATGAAGGGTGAGGCAGCCGACATTATCATCCCCGATAAGAAAACCGGCTTGCAGTGGTTTGAGTGGATGCGCACGCACCTTACCTACAACCAGCTGATTTGGGAAACCAACAGCCGTGGTGGCAGCTGGATTCATGTGGGCTACAAGCGCACAGGCAAAAACAAGATGCAGGTGCTGAGCATGAAAGTAATTTGATTCAAAGGGGGGTACTAAGGTTGAGATTATCTTCATTTCGCTAAGGACTACTAAACCTCAAAACCTACAACTTGAGCACATGCGAAAGTTGAATAAGATAATAATAAAGAAAAAGAAAAGAAGTGCTTCAATGAAGCACTTCTTTTTATATACCATTCAAACTGGAAGCCTTCGCTTCGCGACAGTTAGTGACTCATTTCCTCTTTCACTACCGCGCGGACAGAGTAACCATAGTCTTGTTGCTGAAAAGTCACAACAATTGTCTCTTTATTTTGATATAGTCCCCAAGCCACATAGAACCCACTGTATTTATTAGTAGACCAGTAATATCCTACCCATTCGTCTGGTGTGATAGCATAGTCACCACCGACATTTACATACTGGCAACGACCAGTAGCAGGAAGGTACAAACTGTAATCAGCGTAGGCTCCCTTGCCTGTGAATCTGGTGCCTATATGATTTCCTATTACCACATTTTTTTCTACATCGCAGTTGTCAATAAGTCCCTGCAGCTCGTCACTTGTAGGCATGCGCCAGTTGCTGCCCCAGAGTTGGGTTGCCGTATCATATTCCTCTGGCAGAGTATCGCCATCTCTATAATTGCTGCGTGCAGGATCTTTGTCGATAGTGCCGCCCCAAGTGTAGTATCCGCCATAGCTTGCAGGATTGCCATCGGTTACACCTACATTATAGGCAGCAAACTTAGGACCACCTTCCCACAGCTGCACCCATGGCACATCTACCTCTACACCATCGATGTTTGCCGATTTGGTACCTCTATAGAGAGTTGCTTCGTAATTGCCTCCAAAGTCGATAGGATAAATCTTGTTGCGCTCCACTACAATATCCGCACCACTCTTGGTAACCATGAACTTGTCGTTTGCACCATCGCTAATCCTGATTTTCAGGTCCTGATAGGTCTGTGCAGGGATGGCCACATAGAACACCTTGCCCTCGGCAGTGGTTTCTACTGGTGTGGTGTAGGTTACAGTTACGGTTTGAGAAATATCATCAGGAGTGCTGAGCTCGGCAGCACCCTCTGCATTGACCGTAAACGCGCCACTGGTAGCGCAGTTGCTGCTGCTCACCTTGATGCTACGCACGCTGGCAAGGTCATCGCTCTTAACGGTAATCTTCAGCACACCGCACAGGTTCTTGAACTGAAGGTTGGTAGTCGTGCTCTTGGCATACATAGGCATGTTGAAACGGCCGTCTGCCCAAGTCTCGGTAATATTGGCAGGGAGCGTGGCTGTTGTGCCATCATAAAGAGCTGCAGGGAAATAGGCGTGGAATGGAGCGTCGTCTATGCTCAATGCCTGGTCACCTCCGCTATTATCAC